>NZ_JBFAKG010000035.1:0-96154 GCF_040655595.1 Saccharopolyspora sp. NPDC050389 | reverse complement strand
GTTTGGGCTGCTATAGCAGCCCAAACCACTCACGACCCCGCACGATGAGCTCAGAACCGGTTTCGCCTCTAGCTACTGGCGAGTAATTACGTCTAGTCTGTCGCGCATGGCTGGACGTGACGAGAGCGAAACCGATTTCGACGTGGTCGTCATCGGTTCCGGGTTCGGCGGCAGCGTGGCCGCGCTGCGCCTGACCGAGAAGGGCTACCGCGTCGCGGTGCTCGAAGCCGGTCGGCGCTTCACCGACGACGAACTGCCCAAGACGTCCTGGGACCTGCGGAAGTTCCTGTGGGCACCGCAGCTCGGGTGCTACGGCATCCAGCGCATCCACCTGCTGCGCAACGTGCTGATCCTCGCCGGCGCCGGCGTCGGCGGCGGATCGCTGAACTACGCGAACACGCTCTACCGGCCGCTCAAGCCGTTCTACAACGACCCGCAGTGGGCGCACATCACCGACTGGGAAGCCGAACTCGCCCCGCACTACGACCAGGCCACCCGGATGCTCGGCGTCGTCCAGAACCCGACCGAAACCCCGTCCGACGTGGTGATCAAGCAGGTCGCCGCGGAGATGGGCGTCGGCGACACCTACCACCACACGCCGGTCGGCGTGTACTTCCGCAAGCCCGGGCAGACTGATTCCGACCCGTTCTTCGGCGGCGCCGGGCCCGCGCGCACCGGCTGCACCGAATGCGGCGCCTGCATGACCGGCTGCCGCGTCGGCGCGAAGAACACGCTGGTCAAGAACTACCTGTACCTGGCGGAAGCGGGCGGCGCCAAGGTCTTCCCGATGACCACGGTGACCCGGTTCGCGCAGGGCGCCGACGGCCGGTGGCGCATCGCAACCGCGCGCACCGGGGCGAAAGTCGCCCGGCGGCCCCGGATCTTCCGCGCCGACCAGGTCGTGGTCGCGGCAGGCACCTGGGGCACCCAGAACCTGCTGCACCGCTGCCGCGAGAACGGCGACCTGCCACGACTTTCCGAGCGGCTCGGGCGGCTGACCCGGACCAACTCCGAGGCGATCATCGGCGCGCAGATGAAGAAACGCGACCCGGACCGCGACTTCTCCACCGGCGTGGCCATCACCTCGTCGTTCCACCCGGACACCGACACGCACATCGAGCCGGTGCGCTACACCAAGGGCGCCAACGCGATGGGGCTGCTGCAAACCCTGGCGACCAAGGGCGCCGAGGGATCGCGGTGGAAGCAGTGGGCCCGGTACGTGTTGAAACACCCGAACCTCGCGCTGCGCATGCTGTCGGTCAAGAACTGGAGCGAGCGCACGGTGATCCTGCTGGTCATGCAGAGCCTCGACAACTCGCTGACCACCCGGCTCAAGCGGGTCTTCGGCAAGGAGCTGCTGACCTCGGAGCAGGGCCACGGCGCGCCCAACCCGACCTACATCCCGGCCGGCGAGCAGGCCAACGAGCTGGTCGCCGAGCGCATCGGCGGCGTCGCCGGCGGCACCTGGGGCGAGCTGTTCGACGTCCCGCTGACCGCGCACTTCCTCGGCGGCTGCGCGATCGGTGAGAACGCCGAGCACGGCGTGATCGACCCGTACCACCGGGCGCACGGATACCCGACGATGTCCATCGTGGACGGTTCGGCGGTGTCGGCGAACCTGGGCGTGAACCCGTCGCTGACGATCACCGCCCAGGCGGAGCGGGCGTTCTCGATGTGGCCGAACAAGGGCGAGCAGGACGCCCGGCCGGGCCAGGAAGCCGGCTACCGCCGGGTGGCGGCGGTCGCCCCGAAGTCCCCGGCGGTCCCGGCGACCGCGCCCGCGGCGCTGCGCCTGCCCTTGGTGTGACGCCGCAGCGCCAGTACGCAGAGGAGAGCGGCGATCGCCAGCCAGCCCGGCCACGCCGTCAGGCCCGCGGTCAGCGGGCTCGGCGGCTGGTCGGCGGAGCCGAAGACCCACGGCAGCTGAACCGCGGCGGAGCTGACGCAGGTGTGCGCGACGACCGCGGGCACCACCGAGGCGGACCGCATCCGCAGCCAGGTGAAGACCGGCACGATCAGCACGCAGGTGACCAGGAAGGAACCGATCGAAACCGGCCACGACGCGCCGGGGTACTGCCCGCCCAGCAGCAGCGTCGGCAGGTGCCAGAGCGCGAACACCACGCCGGTGACCACCAGCGCGAACACCGGCCCGCGCGGCAGCCGGGGCAGCAGGAATCCCTGCCAGCCCAGCTCCTCACCGAAGAACATCGGTAGGAATATCAGCATCTGGAGCAGCAGCCCGGCCGCCCAGGGCGCCAGCTCGGGCCACGGAATGCCGGGCTGTCCCAGGGTTTCCGGGGCGAACTGGCTGCGGAACCCGGAGAAGTTCGCGAGATCCGGCTGGTAGATCCCGGCCGCGGCGGCTATCGCCAGCGACAGCGCGGTGAGCAGCAGCGGCACGGCGAAGGCGAGCGCGCATTCCTTCAGCGTGCCCTTGGGCCAGGTCAGGGCCAGCGTGGCGCGGATGTTCCGGCGGCGTTCCAGCCGGCGCAGGACGAAGAACGCGGCGAGCGCCGGCGTGAGCATCGCGGCGGCGATGCAGAGCTGTTCGAGCAAGCCCATCCCGATGTCGTTGTCGGTGCGGCGAAATCCGGTCAGCCACAGCGGGGCCATCGCGAGCCACATGCCCGCGTAGGCGAGTCCGGCGAACGCCAGGAGCGAGCGGGTGTTCTGTTTCATGGCGGCGAAGCTATGGCGGTGGCAGCGGATCCCGACAGGTCGTGGGCACCCGGACCAATGGTGTTGTGAACTCCACTGTTTCGCCGGTCCCGCTCCGGCAGACTTTCCGGCGCAGGCCTCCTATCGGGGAGGGCCGACGAGGAGGGAAAGCGATGACGCTGCGCAAGGTGGTCCGAGACGCCGGGTTCCTGCTGCCCGGCTTGGCGACCGGACTCGCCGCGCTGGTCGCGATTCCGCTGATCCTCGCCAGCGGGCTCCTGGTCGTTATCGGTGTCGGCGTGATCTTGTTGCCCGGTGCGCTGACCGTGCTGCACCGCTTTGCGGAGTGGCAACGCCGCCGCGCCGGACGGCAGCTCGGCGTGCCGACTCCGCGCATTCCGTCGGCGACCGGATTCGTTGCCGTGCTGCGGGCTTCCGCCACCTGGCGGGATCTGCGCTGGCTGCCGGTGCACGTGCTGACAGGTGTGATCGGCGCGCTCATCGGCCTGGTCGCGGTCGTCGGGCCGCCGGCCACTGTGGTGACGATGCTGATCTGGCCCGTGCTGCCGAACGCGAGCCTGCTGGGCATCCGCGCGACGAGCTGGCCGCTCGCGGTGAGCACCGGTGCCGTGCAGCTCGCGCTCGTGTTTTCGCTGCTGTGGTGGGGTGTTCCGGCGTTGGCGCGGTGGCAGGCGAAGCTGGCGTTGTCGCTGCTGTCGCCGTCGGCCGCGCAGCTGAAGGCCGCCGAACTGGCCGAGCGGGTCGACGAACTGGCCGAAACCAGGGCGGGCGCGCTTGAGGCGCACGGCGCCGAACTGCGGCGGATCGAGCGCGACCTGCACGACGGTACGCAGGCTCAGCTCGTCGCGCTCGCCATCCGGCTCGGGATCGCCGAGAAAGCCGCGCACCACGACCCGGAGATGGTGATCCGCATGCTGCAGGAGGCCCGCGACGGGGCAGAGGAGGCGATGACCGGGCTGCGCAACGTCGTCCGCACGCTCTACCCGCCGATCCTCGCCGACCGCGGGCTCGCCGGTGCCGCCTCCGCGCTCGGCGCCCGATGCGCCGTGCCGACCTCGGTCACCGTCGAGGAGCTCGGCGAGGTTCCGGCCGCCGTCGAAGCCGCCGCGTACTTCGTCGTCGCCGAGGCGCTGAACAACGTGACCAAGCATGCCGCCGCGACGCACGCCTTCGCGGTGCTCGACCGGGTCGGCGACGAGCTCCGGATCGAGGTGGGCGACGACGGAGTCGGCGGGATCGACGAGTCGAAGGGCACCGGCGTGGCCGGGATCCGGCATCGCGTCGCGGCCCTGGACGGCTGGGTCTCGGTGGTCAGCCCGGTCGGCGGGCCGACCGGGATTCAGGTGGTGCTGCCGTGCGGGTCGTGATCGTCGAGGACAACGTGATCCTGGCGGAGGGGCTCAAGCTGCTGCTGAGCAGCGTCGGCATCGAGGTGACCGCCGTGGTTTCCGAGGCGGAGCCGTTCCTCGAACTGATCGAGCAGGAAGCTCCGGACGCCGCCGTGGTGGACGTCCGGCTGCCGCCGTCGTTCCGCGACGAAGGCGTGCGGGCGGCCCTGCGGGCGCGCCGGATCCGGCCGGGCCTGCCGGTGCTGGTGTTCTCCCAGTACGTCGAGGAGACCTACGCGCGCGAGCTGCTCGCCGACGGCCGGGGCGCGGTGGGTTACCTGCTCAAGGACCGGGTTTCGCGGGTGGACGAGTTCGTCGACGCGCTGCGCCGGATCGCCGGCGGCGGCACCGTGATGGACCAGGAGGTCGTCGCGCAGCTGCTGACCCGGCGGCACGATCCGCTCGCCGCGCTTACTCCGCGCGAGCGGGAGGTGCTGGCGCTGATGGCGGCGGGCTACGCGAACACCGAGATCGCCGAGCGGCTGTTCGTCACGGAACGGGCCGTGCTCAAGCACGTCGGGAACATCTTCGCCAAGCTCGACCTGCCGGTCGGGGATTCGGGCCACCGCCGGGTGCTCGCGGTGCTGGCCTACCTCGGCGGCTGAGGGCGGCACTGGCGCTGATGCATCGGTGGGCGGAGGTCGCCGGGCGATCCCGGCATCAGTCCGCGCCTGTCCGGTCGATGGCGGCGGCGATGCCGTCGAGGATCAGTTCCAGGCCGAAGGTGAAGTCCTGGTCCGCCGGGGCTTCGGCGAGTTGTTCGGAGTGTGGCTCGAAGACGTCGGCCGCGAAGAGCCTCGCCGCGTCCGGGAAGCGGTTCGGGGCGACCAGCGCCGCCAGCGTCCTGCCGTAGTTCTGCTCGACTTCCGCCTGGCTGAGGCCGGTGCCGCGGCGGCCCTCCTCGAGTTGCCGGGCCAGCACGATCGCGTGCCGCACCTGCCCGCTGACGACGTTCAGCACTCCCACCTGCGTTCCCAGGTCCAGCCCGGTGTCACGGAGAACCCGCAGCAACGCATCCATCCAGCTGATGGCGTTCGGGCCACGGGGCGGACCTGACGTCGGAACGTCGGTCATCCATGGGTGTTCGGCGTACCTCGCCCGGATGGCGGATGCCCACTGCCGCACTCCGTCGCGCCACCCGAGGTTCGCGTCGAGGTCGGGGGCGGGGCCGGCGGCGTGGTCGGCCATCAGCTCGAACAGTTCGTCCTTCGAGCCCACGTGGCGGTACAGCGACATCTTGGTGACGCCCAGCGGCTGCGCGACCTTCTGCAGCGTCACGCCGTCCAGCCCGTCCCGGTCGGCCAGGTCCACGGCGGCGCGCACGACCCGGTCGACGTCGAGCTCGGCCGGTCGGCCGAGCCGCGACGACGTCGAGAGCCGCCAGAGCCTCCCCAGGTCGGAGGGCACCTCCTGGTCAGTCATGACGGGAATTCCTCCAAATAGTGTCCCTTGGATAGTATCCCAGGGATATTATTGATTCGATCGAGTTCGGAACGGGAGAAGGAGCTCATGACCGGACAGCTCATCGCGGCCAGGGAACGCGTCCACGACGTCGACGCCCTGCGAGGTTTCGCCCTGCTCGGGATCTTCATCGTCAACATCACCTTCATGGCGTCCGGCTACCCCGGAAACCTCGTGGCGGACCCGGCGTTCTCCTCGACTTTCGACGACATCGTCCGCGGGCTGTCGTCGGTGCTGGTCGACATGAAGTTCTACCTCCTGTTCTCCTTCCTGTTCGGCTACAGCTTCACCCTGCAGATGCAGGCGGCGGCCCGCGCGGGAGCGGCCTTCGCGCCACGCATGCTGCGCCGGATCGCCGGCCTATTCGTGTTGGGCGTGCTGCACATCCTGTTTCTATACGGCGGCGACGTCCTCACCACCTACGCGCTTGTCTGCCTGGTCCTCTTCTGGATGCGCGGGGTCCGTGATCGAACGGCGCTGCGCGTCGCCGCCGTGGTGTACGGCGTCGTGGTGCTCAGCATGCTGGCCAGCGGTCTCTTCCTGGACACGGCGGCGTTCCTGCCTCCCGAAACCGAGGCGCTGGCCAATGCCGAGCGGGCGACCCAGGCGCTCCTCGGCGGTTGGGGCGACGTAATCGGCGAACACGTCGCCGGGCTCACGCTCCTGGTGGTCCAGGCCGTCTCTATGCAGGGGCCGACCGCGCTCGCGATGTTCCTGCTCGGCATGGTCGCCGGCCGCCGCCGACTGCTTTCCCAGGTGCGTGGCGACGAGACGATCCTGCGTCGGATCCAGTTGATCGGCTTTCCGGTCGGGCTCGCGGGTGGCCTGCTCTACGCCATCGGCGGAGGCAACGGCAACACCCTGACCGTCACGGCCAGCGTCGCCACCGCGCCGTTGCTGGCGGCGGCGTACGTCGCGACCCTGCTCCGCGTGATGCACGGCCCGCGCACCGCCTTCGTCCGCGCCGCACTCGCACCCGCCGGGCGGATCGCGCTGACCAACTACCTCGGCCAGTCGGCGCTCGGCCTGCTGATCTTCACCGGCATCGGCCTCGGCACCGCCGGCACCTTTTCCCCGGCGGCGTTGATAGGCCTGGCACTGCTCATCTTCGCCCTCCAGCTGGCGGCAAGCGCCTGGTGGCTGCGCCGGCACCAGTACGGCCCGGCCGAATGGCTCCTCCGCTGGATCACCAACGCCCGGCGCCCCGCCTGGCGAAAGCGCGAACTCCGTTGACCCGACGCACATCGCCGCGATTTCGCGGCCACCGCGCGGTGTTCGCCCACCTCGGCGGCTGACGAGACAGGCGTCACATCGGGTCCGGTCACATCGTGCCGAGCCGAATCGTCATAGGTGTGCAGCCATCGACAACGGCAGAGGAGTCCACCATGGATGCGCGTTTGAACCTCTTCGGCAACCCGGTCGCGGGCAAGTTCCTGAAGCACATCATCTCGGCGAATCAGGTGGTCTCGGGCTCGGCGCTGCCCGCCGCGACCGAGGAGCTGGTGAAGATCCGCGCGAGCCAGATCAACGGGTGCGGCTTCTGCACCGACATGCACACCAAGGAGGCCACCGCCGCCGGCGAGTCGTCGGTGCGCCTCAACCTGGTCGCGGCGTGGCGCGAGGCCACGGTCTTCACCGAGGCCGAGCGCGCGGCGCTGGAGCTGACGGAGCAGGGCACCCGCATCGCGGATGCGGCCGGCGGAGTCACGGACGAGGCCTGGGAGAGCGCCGCCAAGCACTACGACGAGGAGCAGCTCGCCGCCCTGGTGTCCCTGATCGCGCTCATCAACGCCTTCAACCGGGTGAACGTCATCGTCCGGCAGCCCGCCGGCGACTACCAGCCCGGCCAGTTCTGATCGCCGGGAGCGCCTGGATCTGAGGGCCGGGGCTGGCGCCGTCGCGCACCGGCCCCGGCTCGGGTCGCGCATCCCGGAGTCCGGCGGCGGGAGGCTGGTCCGGAATGCGGGCAAGGGCGGGGTCGGTGCCGCTGTGGCCTTGATTACCTGGGACAATGGGCGCCACCGCTCTCGCCAGGAGGTTTCGACGACGTGTCCGGTACCGCAAGCAGCAAGGGCGCCGATCGCCAGGGGCAGGGGCCTGTCCTCGTTGTCGATTACGGCGCTCAGTACGCGCAGCTGATCGCGCGACGGGTGCGGGAGGCGCAGGTCTACTCGGAGGTCGTCCCGCACGACACCTCGGTGGAAGACATCGCGCGCCGCGACCCGGCGGCCATCGTGCTCTCCGGCGGCCCTTCCAGCGTCTACGCCGACGGCGCGCCGCAGGTCGACCCGGAGCTGTTCAACGCGGGCATCCCGGTGTTCGGCATCTGCTACGGCTTCCAGGCGATGACCTCCGCGCTCGGCGGCACGGTGGAGCACACCGGCACCCGCGAGTACGGCCGCACCGATCTGGACATCAGCGGCGACGGCGGCACGCTGCACGCGGAGCTGCCCGGCCACCACCCGGTGTGGATGAGCCACGGCGACTCGGTGAGCAAGGCTCCCGAGGGCTTCGCCGTCACCGCCGCCACCAAGGACACCCCGGTGGCCGCCTTCGAGAGCGTCGAGCGCCGGCTGGCCGGCGTGCAGTACCACCCCGAGGTGGTGCACTCGCCGCACGGCCAGGAGGTGCTGCGCCGGTTCCTGCACGAGATCGCCGGGGTCCGCCCGCAGTGGACCACCGCGTCCATCGTGGACGAGACGGTGGCCGCGATCCGCGAGCAGATCGGCGACCGGCGGGCGATCTGCGCGCTGTCCGGCGGGGTCGACTCCGCCGTGGCCGGCGCGCTGGTGCACCGCGCCATCGGCGACCAGCTGACCTGCGTCTTCGTCGACCACGGCCTGCTGCGCTCCGGCGAGCGCGCCCAGGTGGAGCGCGACTTCGTCGCGGCGACCGGCGTCCGGCTGGTCACCATCGATGCGGTGGACCGGTTCCTCGGCGCGCTGGCTGGCGTCACCGACCCCGAGGAGAAGCGCAAGATCATCGGCCGCGAGTTCATCCGCGTCTTCGAGCAGGCCGCCCGCGACCTGCAGGCCGAGGCGGGCGCGGCCGGCGAGCAGATCGACTTCCTGGTGCAGGGCACGCTGTACCCGGACGTGGTGGAGTCCGGCGGCGGCACGGGCGCGGCGAACATCAAGAGCCACCACAACGTCGGCGGGCTGCCCGACGACCTGCAGTTCGAGCTGGTCGAGCCGCTGCGCGCGCTGTTCAAGGACGAGGTGCGCCGGGTCGGGCTGGAGCTGGGCCTGCCGGAGACGATCGTGCACCGGCAGCCGTTCCCGGGGCCGGGGCTGGGCATCCGGATCATCGGCGAGGTGACCGCGGATCGGCTCGCGACGCTGCGCGCGGCGGACTCGATCGCCCGCGAGGAGCTGACCGCGGCGGGCCTGGACCGCGACATCTGGCAGTGCCCGGTGGTCCTGCTGGCCGACGTCCGGTCGGTCGGCGTCCAGGGCGACGGCCGCACCTACGGCCACCCGGTGGTGCTGCGCCCGGTGTCCAGCGAGGACGCGATGACCGCGGACTGGACCCGGCTGCCCTACGACGTGCTGGAGCGGATCTCCACCCGCATCACCAACGAGGTCTCCGACGTCAACCGGGTGACCCTCGACGTCACCTCCAAGCCGCCGGGCACCATCGAGTGGGAGTGATCCCAGCGGCCTGAAGCGTGAAGGGCACCTCCGACCGGTCGGTCAGAGGTGCCCTTCGCTCTTGAACGGGCCGAAGCGTTGGCTGGTGGCTACCTCTCGCATCGCCTCGTCAACCACAACCGCATGACGGCCGCCCGCGCCCGGGATGAAGACGATGTGTTCTCCCATGCCGTCCCCTTCTCGCCGCCGGTATGTTTCGCCACCCGAGCTGCTGCACATCCGATGGGGCACCGGTCTGCGGAGTGCGTCGTCGTGCTGCCGGAACTCTGGACGACCGGCGCCTGGGCCTACGACGACTGGCAGGCGGGCGCCGAACCGGTGGACGGTCCAACGGTGCAAGCCATGTCGGCGGCGGCCAGATCCGCTGCCGTGTGGTTGCACGCGGGGACCGTGGTGGGAGCGCGACGGCAACGGTGCGCTCTACAACACCGCGTTGGTCTTCGACCGGACGGGTGCGCTGCGCGCTACCTACCGCAAGATCCACCGCTACGGCTTCGACACCGGTGAGGCCGTGCGGATGGCCGCTGGGTGGGATGTCGTGACGATCCCCACCGAGTTCGGCGGCCTCGGCCTCGCCACCTGCTACGACCTGCGCTTTCCTGAGTTGTTCCGCGCGTTGGTCGATGCCGGGACGGAGATCCTGGTCGTGCCCGCCGCCTGGCCGGCCCGGCGCCGCGAGCAGTGGCGGATCCTGGTGCGCGCCCGCGCGATCGAGGAGCAGTCCGTCGTCCTGGCCTGCTGCGCCGCGGGCTCGCACAGCGGCGTGGATCAGGCCGGCGGCAGCCTGGTCGTTGACCCGTGGGGCGCCGTGCTCGCCGAGGCGGGTGCGGAGGAGGACGTCCTGACCGCCGACGTCGACGTGGGCTCGGTTGCGGCGATCCGGACCGAGCTGCCGGTCCTCCGGGACCGCGTCCTCGCCGTCCCGGCTCCGCCTGCCAGGCATGGAGAAGCGTGAGGTGCTCGCTCCGACGCCCTACCGGAGATTTCCCGGTGGGACGTCAGAGCTCACCGCTTCGCGCCTGACCTGGCCCGGTCAGGACTGCTCGACGCGCACCCAGTCGATCAGGTAGCGGACGTTGCCCGCGGCGACCTTGTCCACTGTGGACTGCGGTAGGCCGAAGTACGGTTCCGTGACGCCGTTGACGCCGTTGGGGTAGCCGCCGCCGAGGGCGAAGTTCAGGATCAGGAACTGCGGGTCGTCGTACGCCCACGTCCAGCCCTTGGACTGGATCTCCTGCTTGGTGACCCGGTACGTCTCGGTGTCGTCCACGAAGAAGGTCAACCCGTCCGGCGTCCAGTCGACCTTGTAGACGTGCCAGTCGGCCGGGTCCTTGCCCTCGAAGTTCTGGCGCTTCGTGAACGGCGTGTCGCCGTGGTACTCGGGGCCGTGCAGCGCCGAGCTCGTCCACGGCTCGCCGACGTGCTCCATCACGTCGATCTCGCCGCACTCCGGCCACGGCTTGCCGGCGTCGATGTTCGCGCCCAGCGACCACCACGCGGGCCACAGCCCGGACGCGGTGGCGCCCTCGGGGAGCTTGAGCCGCGCCGAGTAGGTGCCGTAGGTGAACTCGACCTTGTCCTGGGTCTTGATCCGGCCGGAGACGAAGTCGTAGGTCTGGCCGTCCGGCGCCTGGTGGCCGGGCTGGAACCGCGGGTGCAGCGCCAGCGCGCCGTTGCTCGCCCCGGTCGACGAGTCCTGGTCGAGGTAGATGGTTTCCGGCGAGTCGACGTAGGCCTGCTGTTCCTGGTTGACCGTGCCGAAGTTCTCGCCGGTGACCTCGACCGTCCACTTTGAACGGTCCAGCTCGGCTCCGGAGAAGTCGTCGAAGAAGATCTCGGCGCGGGGCGCCGCACTGGCTTCGAACAGTGGCGCGGAGGCCAGTAAGGCGAGCGCGGCACCGGCCGCGAGCAGTCGTCTCGGGGCCATGTCGGCTCCTTCCGAGTAGTGGGAGCGCCCCACTCCCGCGCGCCCAGAGATCGAAATGGATCGATCGAGTATGCCTGCCGGTTCGGCATCGGGTCCCGCGCGTGGCGTGTTTTGGAACCGCGTTCAGAACCCGTGCGTACTTCGTGTCGCTATGGCAGCACAAAGTGCACACGGGCTTGCGCGGGGTACACGTCGCCGCGAGCCGAGCAGCGGAAGTTGTGGCGTGCATTGCGGATCTGCGGAAATCGCCGCCCCGCCGGGCGCGCGGAACTAGGGTCGGGCACGACTGATCAGAGGGGGATCGATGGTCATCTTCGGGATCGTGCTGTTCGTCGCGGCCGGGGTCGGCTTCTACTTCATGCGCCGTGCTCGCGACCAGCTGCACGCGATGATCGGCGCCGAAACCCTGCCGATCAACGAGCTGGAGATGCTGCGCCGGGCCTCCGACGAAGTCGGGGCGCGGGGCGGATTCCGCAAGCAGTGCGAGGTCGTCGGCGCGGCCCATCCGCGACCGGAAGGCGTGCTCGTCTCCGAGCTCAGCAAGACGGAATGCGTCTGGTTCCGCTACGTCGTCAAGCGGCGCTACGAACAGGTGAGCTACCGGGACGGCCGCCGCCACGAGGAACGGCGCACCGAGACCGTCGCCCAGCACACGTCCTGGGAGGGCTACGCGCTGCGCGACGACCACGGCGTGCTGATCGGCGTCGATCCCAACGGCACCAACCCGGACCGGCCGGAGCAGGTCGTCAACAGGTTCGAGCCGTACAACCCGCAGGGCCCGGTGGTGTTCGGCCTCCAGCTGCCGAACATCTTCGACAGCAGCGGCACGATCGGCTACGAGTACGAGGAGTGGGTGATCCGGCCCGGCCGGCGGCTGTACGTCCTCGGCGAGGTGCACGACAAGATCGGCCCGCTCGTGATCGGCAAATCCGAGCGGGACGGCCACTTCATCGTCTCCACCCGCACCGAGCAGGAGGTGCGCGACAGCCGCCAGAACCAGCACCGGTGGCTGGCGCTCGGAGTTCCGGCGGCGGCGCTGGCCGGAATCGTGCTCGTCGTCCTCGGCATCGTCCTCTGACCGCCTGCTCCCAGCTCCGCGTGCGTCAGGTGTCCCGGCGGGTGCGGAACGAGGCGATCAGCATGACGACGCCGATCGCGACGGCGGCCGCCGCGAGCAGCCACTGCACGTTGCCGCCGAAGCCGAGCAGCAGGCCGCTGGCGATGACGATGGCGAGCAGACCGCCGACCAGCGTGAACATGTCCGGGCCGTCGCGGCCGGGACGGCGGGTGATCTCTTCGTCAGTCACGGATGACCTCCACGTCTCCAGTGCCCACCACGAGGTCGAGCACGATGTGCCCACCGCCGGGTCCGTCATCGCCCTGATCCACGACCGAGCGGTGCGCCGACCGGCCGTCCGCCGAGTCGCCCAGGCAATGCACGGTGCCCAGTTCCGCCGCGCATCGCGCGGTCACGTCCACGTTCGGCGGCACGTGCACGAGGATGTCGCCGAGCCCGACGTTGGCGCCGGTGCGCAGTTCCTGGCCGTCGGCGATCTCCAGGTTCCGCAGGTCCAGCTGGACGGATCCGGCCGATCGCTTGTAGTGCGGCAGGACGTTCTGGATCGAGGTCGGCCGGATCTCGTCATCGCCGAGTTCGCCGCTGAGGTCGCCGAGCGGCAGCGCCGTCAGCAGCATGGCCAGCCCGCCGACCGGGATCGCGGCCCCGATCAGCCCGCGGCCGCCGCGCAGGAACGCGCCGAGGACCATGCCCACGCCCAGCACGGCGAGCGCGATGGCCAGCGCGGTGCTCAGCGGTGAGCCCAGCGCGGTGGCGAGCGCGGCGGCGAACGCCGCGAGTCCCAGGGTCACGAAGCTGATCCAGCGCCGCGTCGGCCGCTGCTGATCGGGCTCGTCGGGTTCGCTCGGTTCCGGCAGGTCCCAGGCGAACGGCGCGGCGCCGAGCGGATCCCAGGCCGGCGGCGTCTGTCGCGGTGTGTCGTCCGATGGCGTCGCGGTCGATGCGGCGCCGGGGTAGACCCAGGTGTTCGCGGACACCGGAGCCGCCGGCTGCGGGGCGGCCTCGGGCGTCGCTCGGGTCGCCGTCGGCGCGATGCTGCGGTCGCCGTAGTTGTGGTGCACCAGGTAGAGCAGGCCGAGGCCGAGCGCCAGGCCGATGATCGACGGCGAACTCGTCAACCAGAACACGCCTGGGATCAGCAGCAAGACGATCACCACGGCCAGCGCCGGGGACGTCGGCTCCCGGGTTGGTTCGGTCGAGCCCGGGACGGGATCGCCTTCCTTCGGGAACAGCAGCCATCCCAGCAGGTAGAGCACCAGCCCGGCCCCGCCGTAGAGCGCGCCCAGGACGAAGGCGACGCGCACCAGGATCGGATCGATGCCGTATCGCACGCCGATCGCGGCGGACACGCCACCCAGCTTGCCGCCGGTGCGCGGCCGCACCGGGCGGGTCGCCCAGAAGTCCCGCAAGGTGTCCTCGAAACCGGCGATGCCGGATCGCTTCGTGCTGCTCATGGCTACCACTATCCGAGGTCGATGCGGTCGGTGGCATCAGGGTCGCCCCTGAGGCAGCCCGGAAAGTCAGGGGCCGTCCCCGATGCCCACGTGCGCGCGAGCGTGTGACCATCGATGTCGTGAAGGCCCGGTTTAAGCGGAAACGGACTCGTGCGGCGGACGCGGCGGATGAATCGCCGACGATTCCGATGGTGCAGGCGGAGCGCCGACCGCAGTCCGCATCGTCCGCGCAGCTGCGCCGGCGGCGCACCGGACGGCTGGTGGCCGGGGTGGCCAGTGGCGTCGCGGAACACCTGAACCTGCCGGTGCTTTGGGTGCGCGGTGCCTTCGCGGCGCTCGCCGTGTGCGGCGGCGCGGGAATCCTCGCCTACGCGCTGCTCTGGGTGTTCGTCCCGCAGGGCATCGGCGCGGAGCAGCCGGTCTCGACCAAGGAGCGCCAGCAGGGCCTCGGGATGATCCTGCTCGGCATCGGCGCGATGGTGGCGGTCGGCTCGCTGATGGCGATGCCGACGTGGATCGTCGCCCCGCTGCTGGTGGTGCTGATCGGCGCCGCCGTGGTCTGGCGGGAGGCCGACGAGTCGCAGCGCCGCAGGTGGCGGCAGGGCGCCCGCTCCGGGATGGTCGGCGGCGGCGGGCGGCCGGCGCTGGTGCGCATCCTCGCCGGGGTGGCGCTGGTGGTCGTGGGCCTCGTGGTCTTCCTGGCCGGTACTTCCGAGCCCTCCGACGTCCGCTTCGGGCTGCTCGCGGTGGTCGCCACGCTGATCGGCGTCGCGGTGGTGGCTGCGCCGTGGTGGCTGCGCCTGGTGCGCGATCTCAACGTCGAGCGGGCCAGCCGGATCCGCTCCCAAGAACGCGCCGAAATCGCTGCGCACCTGCACGATTCCGTGCTGCAGACGCTCGCGCTGATCCAGAAGCAAGCCGATTCCGAGCGCGAGGTGCGCCGCCTGGCGCGGGGCCAGGAACGCGAGCTGCGGAACTGGCTCTACG
Source organism: Saccharopolyspora sp. NPDC050389 (assembly GCF_040655595.1). Classification (NCBI taxonomy): domain Bacteria; kingdom Bacillati; phylum Actinomycetota; class Actinomycetes; order Pseudonocardiales; family Pseudonocardiaceae; genus Saccharopolyspora; species Saccharopolyspora sp. NPDC050389. The sequence goes on along the minus strand of NZ_JBFAKG010000035.1, from coordinate 81,530 downwards.
GCCCGGACGGCTACGGCTCCGACGGCACGGCGCCGACCGACGACGGGCCCGCCGCGCGGTTCGCCGCCGAGGTGGCCCGGATCTGCGGCGAGGTCGAGGACGTCTTCGCGGTCAAGGTCCAGCAGGTCGTGGTCGGCGACTGCGATCTCGACGAGAGGCTGACCGCTCAGCTCGCCGCGGCCCGCGAGGCGATCGTGAACGCCGCCAAGCACGCGGGCGTCGGGGACGTCAGCGTCTACGCGGAGGTGGAGCCCGAGCAGGTGTCGGTGTACGTGCGGGACCGCGGCGCCGGGTTCGATCCGGAGCAGGTGCCCGACGACCGGCACGGCCTCGCCGACTCGATCCACGGCCGCATGCAGCGGCACGGCGGCCGGGTCAAGGTGCGGACCTCGCCCGGCTCGGGCACCGAGGTGCAGATGGAAATGCCCAGGGCAGCGGCGTGAGCTCGCGTACGCTGCGGACGAACCCAGCGATGGAGGATGTTGATCGTGACCGGTGAAGCGACACCCGAGGTCAGCGAATCCCGGCCGGTCCGGGTGTTCCTGGTCGACGACCACGCGTTGTTCCGCGCCGGGGTGCGCGCCGAACTGGCGGCCGCGGCGGACCAGGTCGAGGTGGTCGGCGAGGCCGGATCGGTCGCCGAGGCGGTCGCCGGGATCGGCCACTACGCGCCCGAGGTGGTGCTGCTCGACGTGCACATGCCCGACGGCGGCGGCGCCGAGGTGCTCCGGCAGGTGCGCAGCAAGAACACCGGCGTGGTGTTCCTGGCGCTGTCGGTGTCGGACGCGGCGGAGGACGTGATAGCGGTGATCCGCGGCGGTGCGCGGGGCTACGTCACCAAGACCATCTCCGGGCGCGAGCTCGCGGACGCGATCGAGAGGGTGCGGGCGGGCGACGCGGTGTTCTCGCCGCGGCTGGCGGGTTTCGTGCTGGACGCCTTCTCGGAGGGCCCGAACTCGGCGCCGGTCGGCGACCCGGAGCTCGACCTGCTGACGCCGCGCGAACGCGAGGTGCTGCGGCTGCTGGCGCGCGGCTACGCGTACAAGGAGATCGCCTCCGAGCTGTTCATCTCGGTGAAGACGGTGGAGACGCACGTGTCCAGCGTGCTGCGCAAGACCCAGCTGTCGAACCGCTACGAGCTGTCCCGCTGGGCCTCAGACCGCCGCCTGGTGTGACTCGGACCAGGCGCGCATTGGGACGACGCCGGTGGCGCGCCCCGATTCCGCCAGGAGCCTGCCCATCCGCTTCACGGTTCGCAGGTTCACCAGCGTGTCGTGCACGACGAAGCTCGGGAAGTTCCGCGCCACCACCTGCTCGAACTGCTGGATCGCGTTGATCGATGGCAGCCACACCGTGGCGATGAGGTTGTGCTCGCCGGTGACGGTGGCGCACATCCGGACCGGTGCCAGGCCGGCGAATCCGGCCGCCACGCGATCCACGTTCTCCGCGGCGACGCGGCCGCGCACGGTCACGGTGACGGGCAGGCCGACCAGCGGCGCGGCCACCTCGCAGCGCAAGGAGAGCACGCGGGACCGCAGCATCGCGGTGGTGCGGCGGCGTGCCGTCGCCTGGCTGGTGCCTGCATCGCGGGCAAGTTCCGCGTAGGAGGCGCGGCCGTTCTCCGACAGCAGCCGCGCCAACCTCCGGTCGAGTGCGCTGAACGTGAACGCGGTGCCGGGCTGCTGGCGGTCGAGCCCGGGGTCGAGAGCCGCGTGCGCCGAAGCGCCCAGCGCGTGCAGACGCCAGTTCGCCCCTTCGCTGTAGAAGCGGGTGACCAGCGCCGTCGTCGTCGCGGTCAGGCCGGGAATCCGCTCGACCCGCCGGAGCAGGTAGCGGTTGAGCGCTTCGAGGTTCTGCGCCGCCACGGTGAGCATCAGATCCTGCGCCCCGGCGGTGACCTCCACCGAGATGCAGCAGGAGTCGTTGGCCAGCGCCGCCGCGACCTCCTCCTTGGTGCCCGGGCGGCACCGGACGGTCACGAACGCGACGCAATCGCCGTTGGTCGGCGCGGCGAAGTACGCGGTCGTCCAGGCGTCGCCGCTGCCGGACAGCCGGTCCCAGCGGCGGGCCACCGCATCGGCCGACCGGACGCCCAGCGAGGCGGCCACCGCGGACCACGGCGCCCGCGGCCAGACCTGAAGCGCGTTCACGAGCGCCAGGTCCGACTCGCTGAGCATGACCGAATTCCCCGCCACAGCCGGGAATCATGACGGATTCGCCAACTTTCGACAATGCCTGCGCCGCGTTCACCGACCATGCCGCAAACCGCATGGAAGGAGTCGCGATGACCACCAGCGCCGATGCCGGGCGGACGCGGCACCGCCGCACCGCACCGCGACCCGGCTCGCCCAGGTCGAAGCCGAGGGGACTCCCAGGCAAGGGAGCGACGCCGTTCTCGCGCGAAAACGGCGCCCACCGATCCGCGCGCCCGCTGAGCGCCTGCTCCTCCGCCGGGAGGCGCCGGTGACCGCCTCCGCGCCGCTGCCCACGGGCTCCGAACTCCTCGCGCGCCTGGACCGGCTCCCGGTCGGCAAGCCGCACCGCCGGCTGATGCTGCAGGGCGGCCTCGGCTACCTCTTCGAGTCCTACGACGCCGTGCTGCTCGGCTACGCCGCCTCGACCGTGGTCGCCCTGTGGAAGGTCGAGTCGGGGCTGGCCGGCTGGCTGCTGGCCTCGGTGTTCATCGGCTACCTGATCGGCGCGCTGGTCGCCGGGCTGCTCGCCGACCGCATCGGCCGCCGCCGCGTGCTGATGTACGCGCTGCTGATCTACGTCGCGTTCACGCTCGTCGCCGCGACCGCGTCCAGCCCGGGCGAACTGATCCTTTGGCGGATCCTCAGCGGGATCGGGGTGGGCGCCGAGGCCACCATGATCGTGCCGTACATCTCGGAGTTCCTCCCGACCCGCAACCGCGGCCGCAACATCGGCAACACGATGGTCTTCCTCGGGTTCGGCTACGTCCTGGCGGGCCTCACCGCGGTGACCGTGATCAGCCCGTCGCCGGAGCCGGGTTGGCGCATCGCGTGCGTGATCTGCGTGGCGCCGGTGCTCCTGCTGCTCTGGTGGCGCCGGACGCTGGTGGAGTCGCCGCGCTTCCTGATCAGCCAGGGCCGCATCGCCGAGGCCGCCGAGATCGTAGAACGCTTCGAGCGGGAGATCTCCGCCCGGCAGGAACTGCCGCCGGTCCCGCCGGTCGCGGAAACCGCGACGAAGCCCGCCCCTTCCCGGCGGAGCGCGATGCGGCAGTTCGCCGCCCTGTGGGCTCCCGGCCTCGCCGGGCGCACCGCCGTGGTGTGCGTCCTGTGGTTCGCCATCCAGGCGACGCACTACGGCTACGGCACCTGGCTGCCGACGCTCCTGGTGCTCAAGGGCTTCACGATCTCCAAGAGCTTCGCCTTCGCCTTGGCCAGCGCGGTCGCCCAGGTTCCTGGCTACTACGTGGCCGCTGCCATCAGCGAACGCATCGACCGCAAGTGGACGATCGTGGTGTTCCTGTGCTGCAGCATCGGCTGCGCGGCCGGGCTCGGCACCGCGACCGACGACGTGGCGATCTTCTGCTTCACCGTCGCCCTGTCGTTCTTCATGAACGGTGTCGCCGGGCCGCTGTACGCCTACACGTCCGAGATCTACCCGACCGCGACCCGCGCGACCGGGATGGGCCTGGCCAGCGCCACCGCCCGGGTCGGGGCGATCATGGCGCCGGTGGCGATCGGATACCTGTACGCCGACATCGGATTCGGCGGCGTTTTCGCGGTGCTGTGCGGGCTCCTGCTGGTCGGCGTCGTCGTCCTCGCCGCGGCCGGTCTGCGCACCGCCGGGCGGAGCCTGGAATCGCTGCACGCCGAGCCGGCGTCGCGGGCCCGCGACGACCAGCTGACCTGACCTCCGGGGAGTTCCCGGTCGATCGGGAACTCCCCGGAGCCGGTCACTTCAGCGGGTGGTTGGTGGCCAGCTCGGCGTAGAGCTGGGAACCACGCATCAGGGCGAGGCGGAACTTGGCCCAGGCGCTCAGCGGCTCGATCGGCGGGAGCTCGTCGGTCCGGATGGTCGGCTCGGTGCGGAGCCGGTTCGACATCTCGTCCTCCTCGATTGCGTGCGTGACAACGGGTTTCGGGGTGGCGGAGCGGCGGGTCAGCGCCACGCCCAGCAGCACGATCGCCATGCCCAGCAGGACCCGCAGGCCCAGTTCTTCGCCGAGCAGCAACCAGCCGAGCAGCACCGACACGATCGGCATCAGATAGGCCACTGTGGACGCCGTGGTCGCGCCCTCCTCGCCGATGATCCGGTAGTTGATCGCGAAGGCCAGTCCGGTGCCGAAGATGCCCAGGACCGCGACCGCGAGCAGCGCCAGGGGATCCCAGCGCACCGGCTGCAGGCCGTCGAGCGGGAGCGCCAGCAGCGCGTAGCCGGTGGCGGCGATCATCTGCATGGCCGCCAGCGTCAGCGGTGGCAGGCCGTGGTTCCCGGTGAGGTTCCGTCCGATGTAGACGTAGCCGATCCCGTAGCTGACGGCCGCGCCCAGGCAGGCGAGCACGCCCCAGCCGAGCAGGCTGCCGCCCTGCCATGGGGCGAAGATCAGCAGCACTCCGAGGAATCCCAGCAGCAGCCCGCCGAGCCGGGCCGGCGGCATCGCCTCGCGGCCGGCGAACAGCCCGAACAGCACGGTCCACAGCGGTGTCGTCGCGTTCAGCACGCCGGTCAGGCCGGAGTCGACGGTCTGCTCGCCGAGGCCGAACAACACCCACGGCAGCGCGCTGCCGAACAGCGCGGCGACGGCGATGTGCCGCCACAGCTTGCGGTCGCTGCTCAGCCGCAGGCCGCGCAATGCGCACAGCGCGGCGAGAACCGCGGCGCCCAGCACGATGCGGGTCAGCGCGATCTGAGTCGGGGAGAGCGCCCCCAGCGCGAGCTTGATCAGCAGGAAGCTGGAGCCCCACAGCAGCGCCAGCACGCCCAGCCGGACGTAGTTGGTCGGGTTGTTCATGTCTTCTCCGGTCTCGTGGGGCGTGGTCGAAGCGTCGGCCCGCCGAGACGGTAGGTCTCCGAAGCTTCGGCGACCGCCGAACCGATCTCCGCCTACTACGTTGCGCCCGCCGAGGCATAAGCACAAGTGAATTAAAATCAATCGATCTTTCAGATTTGCTGTACCGTGGGGACATGCTGGACGTACGCCGGATGCAGGTGCTGCGGGCCGTGGTCACGAGCGGCTCGGTCAGCGCGGCCGCGGCGAACCTCGGATACACGCCGTCCGCGATCAGCCAACAGCTGTCCACGCTGGAGAAGGAGGCGGGCACGCCGCTGCTGGAGAAGGTCGGGCGCGGGCTGAAACCGACCCCGGCGGGCACCCTGCTGGCGGAGCGCGCCGGGAAGATCGCCGACCTGCTCAGCAGCACCGAGGCGGAGCTGGCCGACATCCGGGCCGGGCGCACCGGCCTGCTGCGGGTGCGGTTCTTCCACACCGCGAGCGTCGGGCTGATCCCGCCGGCGGTCGCCAAGTTCCGCGCCGAACACCCCGACGTTCAGCTGGACCTGCGGATGCAGGAGGTGGAGCTGGTCGACGACGTGTCCCGCGGCGAGGCCGACCTGGCGATCATCGTGGTGGGCCGCTCGGTGCCCGAGCGGCGTGGGGTGCGGTTCGTGCACCTCGCCGACGACCCGTACCGGGTGGTGCTGCCGAAGTCGCACCCGATGGCCGCCGAGGACTGCATCGACCTGGTCCGGCTGGCCGGCGAATCCTGGGTGAACAGCGCCGTGACCAGCGACGACATCTGTTCGAGGCTGCTCGGGGACGCCTACGACAGCGCCGGTTTCACGCCGAAGGTGGCGTTGGAGACCGACGGCAGCTACTCCGCCCAGGGCTTCGTGGCCGCCGGGCTGGGCGTCGCGCTGGTACCGCGGCTCGGGCTCGACATCGTGCACCCCGGCGTGGTGGTGCGGGCGGTGCGCAATCCGGAACCGGCGCGCCGCCTCTACGCGGCGGTCCGCGAAACGGTGGCCGACCTGCCTGCCACCCGCTCACTCCTGGCGACGCTGCACGAGGTCGCCAGCTGACCGGCGCGCCGCCCGGAACTCCCGGGCGGCGCCGGTCCGGGTCAGTTGCGGCGGTCGGTGTTGATCAGCACGTCGCCGTCCGGCGTGGCCACCATGCCGAGCGCGTGCGTCTCGGTGATCTTGCTGTGGCCCCTGGTGAACTGCAGCGTGACGATGACGTTGGACCCGGACAGCACCGGCTCGCCGATGATCTTCACGTCGTCGATGGACTTCCAGAACCGCTCGTAGCCGTCCTTGCCCTGCGACTGCAGGCTCGGCCCCAGCAGCTCCCACGCCTGGTCCAGCTTCTTCGGCACCAGCGAGTAGTAGTTGCGCACCACGTCCACGACCTCGTCCTTGGACGGCTGCTGCGCGGAGCTCGACGTCGTCGGGCTGCTCGTGGTCGGCTTCGCGGACGTCGTCGGCGCGGCCGACGTGGTCGGCGTGGAGCTGGTCGGCTGGGCCTGCGGGGCGGACTGCGAGGAGGTGGCCGGACCGGGCTGCTCCGGCGGAGCCCCGTCGCCGAAGGCGTTCGCGGCGAGCACCCCGACGAGCACCGCGACGATGATCGCCACCACCCACAGCGCCACCTGGCGGTAGTTGCGCCGCGACGGCTCCGCCACCGGAGCCGCGGCGCCGACGCGCGTGGGCGGGTTGGCGCTCGGCGGCGGCCCCATCCGGTTGCCCGCCGGAGGCGTGCGCGGCGCTGCGGCGGTCGGCCGCTGCCAGCCCACGTTCGGCGAAGCGTTGGGGATCGGCCGCCCGTCGAGCACGGCCTGCAGGAGCTCGCGGGCCTGCGCCATGGTCGGCCGGTCGACCGGGTCCGGGCGCAGCAGCTGCATCAGCGCCGGCGTCATCGGCCCGGCCTGCTGCGGCGGCTCGATCTGCCCGCGTGCCACCCGGTGCAGCAGGCTGATCGCGTTCTCGTCCACGCCGAACGGCGGCCCGCCCTCGATCGCCGCGTACAGCGTCGAGCCCAGCGAGAACACGTCGGAGGCCGGCGCCGGATCGCGGCCCAGCGCCACCTCCGGCGCCAGGTAGGCCGGAGTGCCGGCGAGGATGCCGCTCTTGGTGACCGCGACGTCGCCGATGGCGCGCGAGATGCCGAAGTCGGTGATCTTGGCGATGTCGTTGTCGCCGAGCAGGATGTTGCCCGGCTTGAGGTCGCGGTGCACGATGCCGGCCATGTGCGCGGCGGCCAGCGCCCCGGCCACCTGCACGCCGATCCGGGCCACCTGCAGCGGCGGCAGCACGCCCTGCTCGTCGATGACCGACGCGAGGCTGCGCGACGGGAGGTACTCCATGACCAGGACCGGCTGGCCCTCGTCCTCGGCGACGTCGAACACGACGATCGCGTTCTGGTGCTGCAATCGGGCGGCGATGCGGCCTTCGCGCATCGCCCGCTGACGGGCTTCCTCGGTTTCTTCGGGGGTGTAACCGGCCTGAAGCAGCAGCTGCTTCACCGCGACCGTGCGGTGCAGGCGTTCGTCAACGGCCTGCCACACCACGCCCATGGCGCCGCTACCGATCTGCTGCTGCAGGCGGTACCGGCCCGCGATCAAACGACCTTCGGCGCTCACCGGTGTCTCCTGGTACTGGCTGAGCCTGCTTGGACAGTACTGACCGGACCCCCGTGGCCAGCTTTCACTCGACGGTGTGCAACGTTACTGGGTGTCTCCTACCCGGCCGCACCCTGGGCACGCCCGGGCCCGGACATGCACGTGGCCGGGGCGCCCACCTCGCGGTGAACACCCCGGCCAGCGCGGGTACGCGACCGGATTTCGCTATTCCTCGGCGCCGCCGGTCGGCTCGGTCGTCGGCTCCTGGGTGTCCGAGGGCGGAGTCGTCTTCGTCGTCGGCGGCTTCGGCTTCGACGTCTGAGTCGTCGGCTGCGTCTCGGTCGTCGGCTTCGACGTCGTCGGCGCGTTGGTCTTCGTCGACGGCGTGTTGGTCTTCGTGTTGGTCGGCTCCTGCTCGGAGGTGGTCTCCTCCACCGGCGGCGGCGGAAGCGGGTTCATCTCCGAAGTCGTCGGGTTCCCGGTGTTCTCCGGCGTCTGCTGGCTGTTCATCAGCGCCGAGGTCACCAGGACCGCGATCACCGCGACGGCCACCAGCGCGATGCCCGAGATCACCACGGGCCGCTTGCTCTTGCGCGGCTTCTCGTAGATCGCCGCATCGCCGCGGGTGTCGGAACCCATGTACGAGGTGGCGTCCTCGTAGGCCTGCTCGGAGTACGGCTCGTCTTCGTAGTACGCCGCGACGGTGGTGCCCTGCGAGCCGACGACGCTGGTCGGGGCCAGGTCGGGCTGGCTGGATTCCGGCGCCAGCGCGGGCGGGATCGGCGCCGCCATGGTCGGGATCGACGTCACCGATCCGCCGTCGGAGACCTCTTGGAGCATGTCCCGGACCTGCGCCATGTCCGGCCGGTCCTCGACGCGGGCGGCCATCATCGCCATCAGCGGCTGCGCCATCGGGCCGGCCTGCCGGGGCGGTTCGATCTTCCCGGCGGCCACCGCGTGCAGCAGCGCGAGGGTGTTCTCGTTGAGCCCGAACGGCGGGTGGCCCTCGATCGCCGCGTACAGCGTGGCGCCGAGCGAGAACACGTCGGATGCCGGCGTCGGCTCCTGGCCCATCGCCACGTCGGGCGAGAGGTAGGCGGGCGTGCCGGCGAGCATCCCGGTCTTGGTGACCTGCACGTCGCCCTGCGCCCGCGAGATCCCGAAGTCGGTGATCTTCACCTGGCCGTTGTCGCCGAGCAGGATGTTGCCGGGCTTGATGTCGCGGTGCACGACACCGGCGGCGTGCGCCGCACCCAGCGCCGACGCGACCTGCGCGCCGATCCGCGCCACCTCGCGAGGCGGCAGCGGCCCGTGATCAGACATCATCCCGGCCAGGCTGACGGACGGCAGGTACTCCATGACCAGGACAGGCTGACCCTCGTCCTCGGCCACGTCGTAGACCGAGATGGCGTTCGGGTGCTGGAGTCGGGCCGCGATCCGGCCCTCCCGCATTGCCCGCTGCCGCGCTTCCTCGGCCTCACCCGGATCCAAACCGGGCTGCAGCAACAACTGCTTGACCGCGACCGTGCGGTGCAGGCGTTCGTCGACACACTCCCACACCACGCCCATCGCGCCACTGCCGATGCGTCGCTGCACCCGGTAGCGTCCGGCGACCAGGCGACCTTCGTCGCTCACCGACGTCTCCCCGTACTGCTATCGATGCTCAGCAGGCACCGCGAAACCCTGGGACAATGATCCCGGGTACGGACCCACCGAACATCGGCGGATTTGGCGGACCGGCTCCGGTCCTCCGACATGTACACGTTCTCCACGCGGCTGGGTTCGCCGAATGAATCGAACCGAACCGCGATATGGGAGCCTAGCCGACGCCGTGTCGGCATAGGCCCGAAGTGGAAAAGATCCGTGCAACCGGATTCGACGGTACGCCGGCGCTCCCGCGAGGTCGGCCAACCGGATTCTCCTCACAGTCGTTTTCGCTGGTGGTGTCGGCTCTGCCGGGCCGCGGGCAGTGGCCGGAGCGGGCGGCGTACCGGTTGCGCAGGGCAACGATATCGGTGCTGTCCGGTTCATCCGGGTACGGCGGCGGGCGTTTCCGGGGGTTCGGGTCGTTGCCGCATTGTTGTGAGCGGCCGGTCACGGCTCACCGGGGCGCGATGTGCCGGGCGCCGAGCAGCTCGGCCCCGACGATCCGCGGGTAGGCGTCCGATTCGACGGTGAGCAGCTGGCGCAGCACCACCCGGTGCCCGTCCGGATAGCGGGTCTTGACCTCCGCCAGCACCACCCCGGCCGAGAAGGTCCGAACCTGCAGCTGCATCGATTCGACCTCCTGCCAGGCGCCGACCAGCTCCGCCTGCTGCCCGGTGAGCAGCTCCGGGGCCACCAGCGAGACAGCCGAGTTCGGATCGTGGTCGAGGCGGCGGTAGAACTCGTTGACCAGGTTGAGCGCCGATTCGTGGCTGCCGGCCGAGGGGTTGGCGGTGCTCTGCTCCGCGGCCTCCGGCGCCTCGTCGGTGCCGCCCGAACCGGCCGCCGCGGCGAAGCCGCCGTTGGCGTCGAACGGCCAGCCGGCCTCCCGCACCAGATCCGGGCGCAGCGCCAGCACGCCGGTGATCGGGGCGGCGGAGGAGGCCGGACGCGGCGCGGCGGCGGGTTGCGAGATGAGCTTCGCGCTGACCACGGCGGCCACGAGCATCAGCAGGGCGCCCAGCACGCCGAAGACGATCCAGCTGCGCAGCGGCGGCGCGTCGGCCGACGGGTCGGGAGCCTTCAGCAGCTCGTCGGCGATCCGCTCGTGCGCCGGCGACAGCGGTTCTCGCTTGATCAACTCGGCCACGGTGACCGCGCCCGCCCCGCCGCGACGCCTGCTGGTCGAAGGATGTTGCTGCACTTGCTCGCCCGCCCTCATGAGTTCGCCGTAGAACTCGTACCGCGCCGACACCCGGATCGCGAAAGGCTTACCGCCGAGTTCACCGGAAGGGGTGCGAGCGAGGACTCGAACGGAGCAGCGGATCACGAGCAGTGATCAGGCGATCCGCTCGTCGGAGGTGATCAGCGGCTCGTCCTCCATCGTGTACCGCAGCTCCCGGCGCTGGGTCTGCACCGTGCCGTCCGCCATGGTCAGCCGGACGGTGTGCAGCGTGCTGGTCGGGGTCGCGTAGCTCTCGACGACCTCGACCGACTCGGCGCCCGAATACCTGGCGGCGAACGCCTCGTAGCCCTCGGCCCGCAGCGACCCGGTGGTCAACGCGTAGGCGCTTCGCAGGTCGCCGCGGCCGATCGCGGCGTAGTACTCCTGGCCGCGCCGCTTGACCGGCTCGGTGTCGGCGAACAGCAGCTTCGGAACCTCGGACGTCCGCGTCGGGCTGGGCGAGCTCGGAGTGATGCTGGAGGTCGGCAGGCCGGGCGCGCCCGGGGCGGCGCTGCCGATCGGGCTCGGGATGCCTGCCGGCGTGGTCACCGGCTGCAACGGCTGGAGTGGCTGCGGTGGCTGCACCGAGCCCGTCGCCCGCACCGCCTCCGGCCGGGTCGGGTCGCCGGTCAGGTAGTACGGATCGGTCGGCAGCACCGGCGGGTACTCGCCGCGCGGCATGCTCGGCAGCTCCAAGCCCTCGATCGTCGTCGACCCGTCGGCCAGCAGCGTGGTGGCGAACATCAGCCCGCCCAGCGCGGCGGCCGACGAGGCGATCGCGAACCAGGCCGCCTGCCGCCAGGTCCGCGGCGGGGTGACCGACGCCGGGACCATGCCCAGGTCGAATTTGTGCAGCCCGCCCACCGGCATGGTGTCGACCAGCGGATCGGTCATCAGCCGCGCGCCGCGCGCATGCGCCGCCGCCCGGTGCGGGCGGCCCGCCGGAGTCCACGACACCGGGGATCCGGCCAGGCGGTGCCGACCGTGCGCGGACGGTTCCGGCGTCGGCGGCCAGTCGAGCTGGCCGCTCCAGCCGAGGGTTCTGCCGCTGTGCATCGGAGATCTCGACTTTCTTCGACTCGCGGGGAGTTCACGACGTGTCGACAACGTGGAATGCCTCGGCGAGTCGACCGGTCATGCCGTGCCGCTCGGCCGTTCGTGCCAGATGCCGCCGGATCATGCCCTGGAGGTCGTCGAGGTGCGCGGTCTGCGACCGGTGCGCGGCCAGCGCCGCGAGCTTCGCGTCGAAGTGATCGGTGATGTCGACCGCGTGGTTGATCCGCTCTTCGGGTGACTCCGACATCCACAGCTCGCGCACCGTCCACGGTTGCAGCCCTTCCCGCAGCAGCTCGGGGTGGGCGAAACCGTTGCGCGCGTCCGGGTAGATCGCGGCCAGGGTGGCCTCGCCGACGGCCCGGTGGTCCGGGTGCGAGGTCGGGAGGTGCGCCCAGTTGATCTCCGGGGAGTGGCTGATGACCCGGTGCGGGCGGACCTCGCGGATCACCTTGGTGATGTCCCGCCGCAGCTGCAGGTTCGCGACGACCTGCCCGTCCCGGTAACCGAGGAAGTGCACGTCGGAGACGCCGACGGCGGCCGCGGCGGCGCGCTGCTCGTCCTGCCGGATGCGCGGCATGTCCTCGCGCGGCGTGTCGTCGAATCCGCCGGCGTCACCGGCGGTGCACACGCAGTAGGTGACCTGCACGCCCGCGGCGACCCAGGACGCGACGGTGCCCGCCGACCCGAAGTCGACGTCGTCGGGATGCGCGGTGACCACTAGGGCACGCCGGGCTGCGGAGGACGTTTCCGGCGAAGTGGTCATGGTCACAGCCTAAGGGGAGGCCGCGATGACTCCGGTGCGGGGTCGCGCAAACACGAAAGGTAATCAAAGAGGCCTTTCGGCGCCTCGAAACGAACCGAAAGGCCTAATGTTGATCCGGCAGATGGCTGCGTAGCGTGCTGATCGCGCTCGGCGAGCGGCTCCGGCCATAGCGGCGAACGTCGATCAGAACTGCCCGTTGCGGAACTTGCTCTGCGTCGACTGCAACGCCTTGAGCGAGGCGATGCCGCCGCCACCGCCGAGGAGCATCGCGAAGATGTCCGCGCCGGCCGAGTCGCCGGAGCTGATCAGCAGGGCCAGCAGGGTCACGCCCAGGCCGACACCGGCGATCGGGAACCGCTTCCGGGCGAAGTCCACGGCGGGCTGGCCGCCGGCGCGCTTCTTCGCGGCCGATGTCAGCATCGCGAGGTAGCCCGCGTGTCCGGCGGCGACGAGCACCCCGGCCAGCGTCACGAGAAAGGCCACAAGAGCAAGAACACCCATGACCACAGTCTGCCTTGTTTCCGCCGTGCCCGGTATGGGTGATATCCCGGATATGCCTCGCGCGGGCCGCCGGCGGGCGGAATCCCGGGAGCGCCGGGGCGCCGCCGGAAGTTCCGCCGAATGCACTACCGCGAAAAACGCCCGGTCAGCCGCACTGCCGCGGCGGCCGGTGGAAAAGGTTGTGGGTTGGCCCTGGATTGAGACCGGACTCACGCCTTAGGTTCTCAGGCTATGAGCGATCGGTTGGCCGGGTCGGTTGGTGCGAGCTCTGCGCGATCCAGCGCCAGCGGCCTGGATCTGGGGGACAAACGAGCACTCGTCACGGGTGCGGCGAGCGGGATCGGCGCGGCGGTGGCCCGCCGGTTGGCGGCGGCCGGCGCAGAGGTCATCGCCGTGGACCGGGCGGCCGAGGTCGAGGCGATCGCGGCCGAGATCGACGCCGAGGCCAGGATCGTCGACCTCGCCGACCTCGATGCCGCCGCGGCGCTCGGCGACCGGGTGGACATCGTGGTCAACAACGCCGGCTTCCAGCACGTCGCGCCGATCCACCGGTTCCCGGCCGACACCTTCAGCGCGATGCTGCGGGTGATGGTGGAGGCGCCGTTCCGGATCGTGCGCGCCGCGCTGCCGGGCATGTACGACCGCGGCTGGGGACGGATCGTCAACATCTCTTCCGTGCACGGGCTGCGCGCGTCGCCGTTCAAGAGCGCCTACGTGACCGCGAAGCACGCGATCGAAGGGCTGTCCAAGGCGACCGCGCTGGAAGGGGCTGCGCACGGGGTGACTTCCAACTGCGTCTGCCCGGGCTTCGCGCGCACTCCGCTGGTGGAGCGGCAGATCGCCGACCAGGCGGAACTCCTCCGGGTGCCGGAGGACCAGGTCCTCGAAGACGTGCTGCTGGCCCGCACGCCGATCAAGCGCCTGGTGGAGCCGACCGAGGTCGCCGAGCTCGCGGTGTGGTTGTGCGGCCCGGGCACCACTTCGATCACCGGGGCGTCGTTCCCGATCGATGGCGGCTGGACCTCGCACTGAGCTCTTCCCGTCGCGCTGGTGGGCGGCCCTGGGGTGCCCACCAGCGCGTTCGCCGTCGGCGTCGCCACCGAGAACGGGACTGGGGAACGGGACTGGGAACGGTCGCTCAGTGGCCGAGGCGGCCGCGGCCCAGGCGCAGCAGGATCATCGCGAGCTCGCGGCCCTCCGGGCCGAGTTCCCGGTAGCGCGCGAGCACGTCCATCTCGCGGTTGTAGACGATGCGCGGCCCACCGGCCGCCATGCGGGCCTGGCCGACCTGTTGGGAGACCTCGGCGCGGCGCTTGATCAGGCGCAGGATCTCGGCGTCCAGGTAGTCGATCTCCTCGCGGAAGTTGCTGATGGCCTCCGCGGCGGCCTGCTTGGCCGAGGCGGGCTCGGACTTCGGCTGGTCACCGTCCACAGTGGCGTTCATCGGGCGTTTTCCTCCGGATTCGGCCCCGTCCCCGGCTCCCGGAACGCGCGAACGCCCCGAGTCCGAGGACCCCGGGGCGTCGTAGTGGTTTTTGAGCTCACGCAACTACGGGCGCCGGAGTCCCGGGCCCGTAGAAAAACTCGTAAGTCTGCGTTCGCACGCGCCCAGTCTGCCACAGCCCGCATCGGCCTGGCCATGAGGTGAGCTCATCATCCCAACGAGTGGACCATGGATTTCATCGATCACCAGTTCGAGTTATTCGGTGGCATTACGCCGGGGCCAGCGTGGATCTTGGAGTCATGACGACCGAATCCGCTGCGAACCAGCATCCCGACCAGCGCCCCGACCAGCACTTCGACCAGCACTTGGGCCAGCACTCCGAGCGGTATCCGGGTCGGCTCGCTCCGCCGCCCGCCGCGCGGACTGCCGACGCGCGCTGCGGATCACGACGATGCCCGCCGCAACGCCACCGGCACAGGTCAGCGCGAGCACCGTCCAGCCGTAGCCGATCGCCCGGGCGGCCTCGCCGAGCGCCACCGCGACGGTGGTCTGCACCGCCGACCACAGCGCGCCGGCGACCGCCGAGAGTCCCAGAAACCGGCGGTACGGCAGCCGCAACGTGCCGACCACCGCCGGGACCACGGCGTGCACCACGGCGACGAAGCGCGTCGTGATCAGCGCGCGCCCACCGGTGTCGTGCACGACCGCCTCGGCGGCCTGCCAGCGGCGCGCGCCGATCTTGCGCCCGGCCCACGTGTTGCGGAGCCCGGGGCCGATCAGGCGGCCCAGCCAGTAGCCCCCGCTCTGCCCGATGACATTGCCCAGCACCGCCGCGGCGAACAGCGCGGGTGCCCACCGGACGCCGAGGACGGCGACGGTGAGCAGCAGCGTCGCCTCGCCGGGGATCAGCAAACCGATGAAGAGGGAGGTTTCCAATGACAGCAGGACCAGGGCCAGCAGCACGCACAGCCACGGGTTCAGCGTCGCGGCCCACGCGATGAACTCCCGGATCGCGGCATCGATCTGGCTGATCAACTCCATGGGCGGCACGTTCCGTTTCCGTGGCGGTTTCGGCGGTCGGAATTCACCGTCCAGGCCGGCCGCGCGCGGGGGATCCGGGTAAGTCCCGGATCGGTCCCTGACTTTCGCGGCCGGGGATTGCTCCGGAGCCGCGCCGGGCACGCCGTCGGTGGGCTGGGGATTCGGGCGCCGGGACTCGGGCGTCGGTGTCCGAACCGTCCGGCGAGCCGATCCGAGCGTCCGGTTCGGGCACCGGGATTCGGGTTTTGTCCGGGCACGCCGGTAACGTGGAGCAACGATGAGCACCCCACTCGACCTCCAGTGGCAGAGCGATCTTCCGCAGCACGGATCGCTGCAGTCGGACGAATCCGGGCGCGCCTCGCGGTCCGGCCCGGACCCGGACGCCCTGCTCACCGGCCTGAACCCGCAGCAGCGCGACGCCGTGGTGCACACCGGCTCGCCCTTGCTGGTGGTGGCAGGTGCCGGGTCGGGCAAGACGCGGGTGCTGACCAACCGGATCGCGTACCTGCTCGCCGGCGGCGTGCACCCGGGCCAGATCATGGCGATCACCTTCACCAACAAGGCCGCGGCCGAGATGAAGGAACGCGTCGTCGACCTGGTGGGGCGACGGGCCAACGCGATGTGGGTGTCGACGTTCCACTCGATGTGCGTCCGGGTGCTGCGCCGCGAGGCCAAGACGCTGGGCCTGTCGTCGAACTTCTCGATCTACGACGCGGACGACTCCCGGCGGCTGATCACCATGATCGCCCGGGAGCAGGACCTGGACTCCAAGCGCTACCCGGCGCGCACGCTCGCGGTGCACATCTCGAACCTGAAGAACGAGCTGCTGACCCCGGAGGCCGCCGCCGAGCAGGCGGGCAACGACATGGAGCGCAAGGTCGCCCAGGTCTACGCGGGCTATCAGCGTCGGCTGGTCGAGTCCAACGCGATGGACTTCGACGACCTGATCATGCGCACGGTGGAGCTGCTGCAGGACCACCCGGCGGTCGCCGAGTACTACCGGCGGCGCTTCCGGCACGTGATGGTCGACGAGTACCAGGACACCAACCACGCGCAGTACGTGCTGGTGCGCGAGCTGGTCGGCACCGGTGCGACCGACGGCGGCGTCGAGCCGGCGGAGCTGTGCGTGGTCGGTGACGCGGACCAGTCGATCTACGCCTTCCGGGGCGCGACGATCCGCAACATCGAGGAGTTCGAGCGCGACTACCCGCAGGCCAGGACGATCTTGCTGGAGCAGAACTACCGCTCCACGCAGACGATCCTGTCCGCGGCCAACTCGGTGATCCGGCGCAACCCGAACCGGCGCGACAAGCGGTTGTGGAGCGATGCCGGGGACGGCGAGCAGATCGTCGGCTACGTCGCGGACAACGAGCACGACGAGGGCGCGTTCGTCGCCGGCGAGATCGACCGGCTGGTGGACCAGGGCGACGCGACGTTCAACGACATCGCGGTGTTCTACCGGACGAACAACCAGTCCCGGGTGTTCGAGGAGGTGTTCATCCGGCTGGGCCTGCCGTACCGGGTGGTCGGCGGCGTCCGCTTCTACGAGCGCCGCGAGGTGCGGGACGCGCTGGCTTACCTGCGGGTGCTGGACAACCCGGACGACACGGTCAGCCTGCGCCGCATCCTCAATGTGCCCAAGCGCGGCATCGGTGACCGGGCGGAGGCCGTGGTCGCCGTGCACGCCGAGCAGGAGCGGATCTCGTTCGCCGCTGCGCTGCGGAAGGCGGCGGCCGGGCAGGTTCCGCTGCTCAACACGCGGGCGCGCAACGCCATCGCGGGTTTCGTGGCACTTCTCGACGAGCTCGAGGCGGTCGCGGCTGAGTCCGATGTCGCCGAGATCCTCGAGAAGGTGCTGGAGAGCACCGGCTACCGCGCCGAGCTGGAAGCCAGCGACGATCCGCAGGACGCCACGCGGGTGGAGAACCTGACCGAGCTCGTGACGGTCGCGCGGGAGTTCACCGAGACCCTGGCCGGAGCGCCGGTCGGCGAGGCCGAGGTCGATCCGTCGGCCGAGGCGGTGGTCTCGGAGGCGGTGCCGGCGGCGGAGGACGCCGAGGAGACGGCGCTGGGGCTGCCCGCGGACGACTCGCTGTCGGCGTTCCTGGAGCGCGTCTCGCTGGTGGCGGACGCGGACTCGCTGCCGGAGTCCGGGGACGGGGTCGTCACCCTGATGACCCTGCACACCGCGAAGGGCCTGGAGTTCCCGGTGGTGTTCTGCTCCGGCTGGGAGGACGGCGTGTTCCCGCATTCGCGGGCGCTCGGCGACCCGGCCGAGCTGGCGGAGGAGCGGCGGCTGGCGTACGTGGGCATCACCCGTGCCCGGCAGCGGCTGTACCTGTCGCGGGCGCTCATGCGCTCGGCGTGGGGGCAGCCGATGACGAACCCGGCCTCCCGGTTCCTCACCGAGATCCCGGACGAGCTGATGCACTGGCGCCGGATCGAACCGGAGCGAGCCGCCCCGCAGGTGCGCAGCACCTGGGGCAGCCGCGGCGGTTTCGACCGCACCGGGTCGGATTCGGCGCAGGCGGGGCTGGCGGAGCGCGGCATGCGCAGCACCGGCATGAAGGGCTGGAAGGACACGGTCGCCATCAAGCTGGCGGCCGGCGACCGGGTCACCCACGACAAGTACGGCCTGGGCACGGTGCTGTCCACCGAAGGAGAGGGGCCGCGGGCCACCGCGACGATCGACTTCGGCACCGCAGGCACGGTTCGCCTGATGCTGATCGGCAGCGTGCCGATCAGCAAGCTCTGAGCCGGCGGCGAGCGGTTCGACGTCCTAAGTGGACGTTATTCGGGTCGCGGTGGAATAACCGGCGGCCGACCGAGGTTTGGTCCTGCGGTAGCAGCAGCACAACCTTGCGAGGCATGCAGTGAGTGAAACCCGGGCAGTCGTGGACGAGTTCTACCGTCGACTGGGCAACGGCGAGATCGGCTCGTTGGCCGAGCTCTTCGCCGACCGCATCGAGTGGGACATCTACGGTGCGGACGACGTGCCCTGGACCGGGCGGCGAACCACGCGGGCGGAAGCGGCGGAGTTCTTCGCGTCGCTTCACACGCATCTCCAGCCGGAGGAGTTCGCGGTGGAGCGCATCCTCGTGGACGGGGCGGACGCGGTCGTCCTCGGCCGGATGCGGCAGATCGTCAGGGCGACCGGCAAGCCGTTCGTGTCGCCCTTCGCCTTCCACTTCACGGTGGAAGGCGGGAAGATCACCCGCTACGTCACTTTCGAGGACAGCCTGGCCCTGGCCCGCGCTTTCGGCGCTTCCTGAACCTCCTCGGCCAGCGGCAGCCGGCCGCTGGCGATCAGCGTCCGAACCGGGGTGAAAACGGGCAGGGCCGCGCGTCCAGTGCCCGGTTCGAGAACCGCGCAAATGGCCAGGTGCGCCCAGGGATCAGGTTATGGGCGGCCCGAGTTCGTCGTGGAATCGTGCTGTGGTCGCAGGAGCTCGAAGATGCTCGAGAAACTGTCCGAGCCGTGCCCGGCGGCCGATCGCCGAGTCAGCAACGTCTGCAGCGGTCCGTGGAGGGAATCGTCGACTCCCGCGCCGGTGCTGATCCGGATCAGTGCGTCCACGCTCGCCCTGTTGAGGTCGATGGTGGACACGCCTTCGGCGTACCTGCGCGATTCGGCCTCCCGCGCCAATTCGGGGAGGAAGTCGGCCATTCCGCGCAACCACTGGGATGCCAGGGGCGCGAATTCCGTTGGGGTGGCGCCGGCCGAGGCGGTGAGGAGCGCGGCGGCGTGCAGGAATCCGGTGAGGGCCGCGTATCCGGTACCGAGCACGGCCAGGTCGTGGACTTCTGCGGCGGCGGGATCGGGTCCGAAGTAGTGGGCTGACGCCATCACCTCCAGCGCCGCGCGGTGGGTGGTGAATCCGTTGCGGGAACCGCTGTAGAGGAAGAACGCGGCCGGGGTGGCGACCGTCTGCGGTAGCGCCATCATGGCCCCGTCGAGATAGTCGGCGCCGTGCGCGGCGGCCGAGGCGGCCAGCTGCCGGGCCTGTTCCGGGGTGCCGTTGGCGAGGTTGACCAGCAGGCGTCCGGAAAGGTCGGTGCCTGCCTGTTCCAGAACCGCTTGCGTGGCAGCGCAATCCAGCAGTGGCGCGATCACCAGCGGCCCGGACGTGATGGCGTCGGTCATGGTGCTGGCACGAACAGCGCCGCGGGTGACGAGGTCGTCGGCCTTCGCGGCGGACCGATTCCACACGACGACGCGGTACCCGGCGGCCAGGTACGCGTCGGCGATCGCGGTGCCCATCAGTCCGAGGCCGAGGATCGTGACGCTCGGTTCAGCCATGCTGGGTCGCCTTCCGGAGGGCCTCGGCGACGCTGGCGATGCCGTCGCTGCCGTGGCCTGCCCGATCCGCCAGCGCCAGCAGCGTTTTGGCGAGTTCCGGCACGTCGGTGCGAATGCCCTGCGCCGCGCTGGTGTGGATCAGGTGGTCGATGGCGGCGGCGTGCACGGCCACGGTGCCGTCGTCGTCGGGATAGGTACCGGCGGCGATGTGGCGGGCGTGATCTGTCATCAGCGAGGTTACGAACGGCATGTGCCCGGTCGCGACCGGCGCGAAGGTCGCCGGGTCGACGCCGGAAGCGCCGACCAGCGCGACGGCGTGGTAGAAGCCCGCCAAGGCGCCCCACGCCAGTCCGAACAGGGCGGTGTCGTACACCGGGGCGAGCGCGGGGTCGGTACCGAGGTAGACGGAATTCCCCAGTGCCCCAAGCACTTCCGCCTGCGCCGCGAATGCCTCACCGGCGCCGCTGAAGACGAACAGGGCATGCGGTTGCCCGACCAGCCTGGTGCCGCTCATCGCCGCGCCGTCCAGGTACTCGGCGCCGAAGCCGGAGACCTGATCGGCCATCCGCACCGCGTCCTCCGGCGTGCCGGAGGTCAGGTTCACCAGCGCTCGGCCGCGCAGCTGCTCGGAGACCGGTTCGAGCAGCTCTCGCACGGTGTCGTAGTCCGGCAGGCAGACCACTACCAGCGGGCTCGCCTTGATGGCCGCGCGCACCGACGGAGCACGCATCGCACCCGCCGCGACCAGGTCGTCGGCCTTGGCGGGCGTGCGATTCCAGACCGTCGTCGGATGTCCTGCGACGTGGAATGCCTGTGCCAGCCGGGTGCCCAACTGCCCCAGGCCGATGACGGATACGGCGGATTGTTCGTCTTTGCCGGTCATGCGGAGGTTTCCGTTCTGATCGTTGCGGTGGCTCGCGAGCCGATCCTCATATAGAACGTTACGTAACGTTCTATATGAGTATTAGTGGCCGCGCGCCGCCGAGTCAAGAACGTTACGTAACGTTCTGTTGGTGCTATGGTGTCGCGCATGTCCGAGACCTCCACCGCGCGTACCGCCCGGTCGCGGGACGCGATCCTGCGGGCGGCCATCGATCTCTGCGTGGACCAGGGCTATTCGGCGGTGACCATCGAGGCGATCGCGGCCCGGGCGCGGGTGGGCAAGCCGACGGTGTACCGGTGGTGGCGTTCGAAGAACGCGGTGCTGCTCGACGCGCTGCTGGAGATGTGGGCCGCGCCCATCGTGCCGCTGCCCGAATCCGATGACGTGGCAGGCGATCTGCGCACCTGGCTTCACCGCCTGGCCGACACCTTCAACGACCCTAGGTTGCGCGCGGTCATCACCGGTGTCATCGGCGCGGCGCAGCACGATCCGCAACTGAAAAACGCCATCCGCGAACGGATCCACACTCCGCTGCGATCCGGCAATCAGAGCCGCATCGTCGCTGCGCAGCGGGCGGGGCTGCTGCCCGAGATCGATCCCGAACTGCTGGAGGACTCGCTGGTCGCCCCGTTGTGGTACCGCATGCTGGTCAGCGGTGCGCCCCTCGATCACGAGTATGCCGACGCGATCCTGGCCAACGTGTTGCGCAACTGAATCCGGCCTGCCGCCAAGGCATCCGAACGGTCGAAGTCGGCGTGCTGCTCGGTGAACACCGCGCGGGCGCCGGAATCCCAGCGGCGCCGCGATCGAAGTCGCTGTCGCGGTGCCCGCAGGGGATTGGTCAGGAACTCGCACCGCCGGCGGAGTCGCCGAGGACGGCGATGGTGTCCCGGATGCGGGCCCGCAGCCACTGGTGGGCCGCGTCCGCGTCGTTGCGGGGATGCCACGCCATGCCCACCTCCACCGGCGGGAGGTCCAACGGCACCTCGAAGGTGTGCAGCCCGAGTCGTCGTGCCGCGGATTCCGTTGTGAGGCAGACGAGATCGGTCTCCCGGGTCAGCAGCAGCGCGGCGGTGTGGCTGGGCAGCACGACCGCGACCCGCCGCTGGATTCCCAGCTCCGCCAACCGCTCGTCCACCGGCCCACGTGTCCGACCGCGCCGCGAAACGCTGATGTGCTCGGCCGCGCCGAATCGCTGCGGTGTGACCCGGCCGCGAGCCAGCGGATGCTCGACGCGCACCGCGCCGACCAGCCGCAGCGAGGTCAACGGCGCCGTGCGGGTCTCGGGATCGAGGTGTCTGAGCATTCCGAGCTCCACATCGATCAGGCCGTCGCGCAGGGCGCTGGTGTCCTCGGCGGCTTCGGAAGCGAACCGCAGCGTCACTCCCGGCGCGGCACTCCCGGTCGCTGCGAGCAGCGCGGGAGTCAGCGCGTCGACCAGGAGATCGCTGGCCTGCAAGGTGAAGGTGCGGGAAAGCGAAGCGGGGTCGAACGCCGCCCCACGGGTGAGCAGCGCGCGCGATTGCTCGATGACGGCGTGCACGTCGTCGCGCATCGCCGCGGCGAATGGCGTCATGACCATGCTCTGACCGGCGCGCACCAGGATCGGGTCGTGCAGGATGCGGCGGATCCGGCCCAGTGTCCGGCTCATGGCCGCGGGCGAAGTCTGCAGCCGTTCCGCCGCGCGCGTCACGCTTTGCTCGCGCAGCAGCGCATCCAGCGCCGCCAGCAGATTCAAGTCCATCGTGGACATTCGGAACTCCATTATGACGTCGGTCACAACTGCCGCGAAGGATGTTGGCCACCAGCAGTATTGCGCGCAGGGCAAGGATTGCGTGCTGACTCTGCTATCGCGGCAATGATTTCACCGGCCCAGGGTGGAGATGATCCCGCACCGGCGGGAACCTTTCGACCTGAGGAGAACCGACCCATGCGCAACGGCGACGTGCTGGCAGTGGTCAGCCAGAGCGGCCCCACCGTGAGCTTCTACGATGCGATCACCCACCAGCCGCTCGGCACCCTCGAACTGCCCTCGGAACCGCACGAGCTCTGCTTCGACCCCGAGCACCGGGTGCTGTACTGCGCGATCACCTACCGCTCGGGCTACTACGGCGAGAACATGGGGCGAGCCCACGAGATAGCGGTCATCGATGCCGATGCGCGCGAGATCGTCGAGGTGGTCGATATCGCACCGGAGCACGGCCCGCACGGCCTGGCGTTGGATGCCGAGAACCGGCGGCTGTACGTCAGCGTCGAGGCCGGGCCCGCCGGGCCGGGCGCCGTGGTCGTGCTCGACACGAAGACCCGCAAGCAGATCGGCCGCATCGACACCGGAGCGCCGGGCCCGCACTGGTTCGCGATCACGCCGGACGGGCGTCGCGGCTACGCCAGCAACAAGGAAGCCCCGTTCGTCTCAGTGGTCGACCTGGAGGCCAGCCGGCTGCTGCACCAAGTGCCGGTCCCGGGCAGCGAAGGCATCGCCGTCACCCCGGACGGCAAGCACGTTTGCGTGGCCACGCCGAAGGCCGAGTTCGACGGGGCGACCGTCGCGCCGACCGGCATCGAGGTGATCGACACCGAGACGAACGCCATCGTCCGGACGATCCGAACCGAGGACCCGGTGTTCTCCGTCAACGTCACCAGCGCCGGCACGCTGCTCGTGGGCGGGCTCCGGTTCGCCGGCGGCCCGGCCCTCGGCCGACAGGGACCCGGGCGGCTGCTGAGCTACGCGCCGGGCACCTATGAGCCGCTCGGCAGCGCCGAGGTCGGCAGCTTCCCGCTCACCATCGCGTCCTCGCCCGACGGCACGCGCGCCTACGTTTCCGCCGTCGCGTCCTCAACGGTCTCCGTCATCGACCTCGAAACCCATCGCACGTTGGCGACGCTGCCGATCGATCGTCGTGGCGAGCCCGGCGCGCACGGTCTCGCCTACATCCCGGTCGGCCGGGGGTGCTTGGGTTCGTAGAGCCCGATCTCGGTGCCGCTGGGCAGGCGGATAGCGGTGAGCAGTCCCCAGCCTTCGTTGCTGACCGGGCGGGTGATCTCGACGCCGCTTTCCTGCAGCTCGCCGATGGTGACCGCGATGTCGTCGCACATCAGGTAGAGCTCGCAGGTGGGCTCGCCGCGGGTGGGATGGGTGGCGAGTTCTGCGGGCGGCAGCCCGAAGATCAGCCACCCGTCCCCGGCGTCGACGGAATCGAACCCGAGCACGTCGCGGAGGAATGCCCGGTCCCGTTCGGCGTCCCGGCTGAACAGCAGCAAGTGCGCACCGTTGATCATCGCCACCACCTCCTGACGAAACCGTGCCACGGCAGCGGGCAGCCCGCCGCTCCAAGAGAGGCCCTGAAAGGCTATCCGCGGCAGGCGGGCAGCGCGCTCCACAACGCGATCAGCGCTTCGGTGCGTTCGGACCGCGTGTCATCGTCGTCGCAGGCCAGGACCACGCGGTGGATCTGCGCATCCATTCCTTGCGCCAGCAGCGCAGCGGTCAACTCGTGGTCTGGCCCGCCGACGGAGCAGCGGCGGAGTTGGTGCGCGATCTCCGGGATCAGCCAGTCGAACAATCGCCGAACTCGCGCGACTCCCTCGGCCGTCCTGGGTGCGTGCTCGAAAAGCAGGCTGTGCAGGCCGGAGTGCCTGCGGTGAACTTCGAGCACGCCGACCACCAGCACGCGAACCACGTCTCCCCATCGCGGAGGCAGGTTCGACATATCACGCAACAACCCGGCCAGATCGCTTTCGAGCTGCTGGAGGTGCTGCTCGCCGAGCGAGTGCAGAATGGCGCGCTTGTTCGGGAAGTACTGGTACACCGAACCGATCGAGACGCCGGCCCGCTCGGCGATGCGATTCGTGGTGGCGCTGAGCCCTTCGCGCTGGAAAACCTGAGCAGCCGCCTCCAGGATCACCTCGAACGTCTCTTGGGATCGCTGCTGGCGCGGCCGTTTGCGGGGGATGTCGATGGGTGTCTCAAATGCGAGTTGTGGGCGGTTGTCGGTGATCCGCAGACTAGCACCATGAAACGCGAATACCTGCGATTCTTTCCGTCGGATCTGCAACTGGAGTCACTGCCGCGCACGGAATCCACCTGGTGGCGATGGCGCGATCTCGACGTCCACGTCGAGCGGGTCGGTGCACCGGACGCCCCGCGCCGGGCGGTGCTGCTGCACGGGGCGGGCGGGCACGCAGATGCGATGCGGCCGTTCGCCGCGTTGCTCGCCGTTCGCGGATTTCAGGTGGCTGTGCCGGACATGCCGGGCTACGGCCGCACCCGCGTGCCGAGGCGCAACCGCATCCGCTACCCGGACTGGCCGGCACTCGCCGCCGATTTCGTGCGCTCGGAGGCGCGAATGGGCCCGGCACCGCTGCTGATCGGCGCGAGCATGGGCGGAATGCTGGCGTACGAAGCCGCGACCCGAACGGGCTTGGTCGACACGATCCTGGTGACCTGCCTCCTCGATCCGCGCTCGGCAGCGGCCCGCGAGCGGATCGCGCGGACGCCCCTCCTCGGCCGCATTTCCCAGCCGCTGCTGCGGTTCGCCCGCCCGGCGGATTCGATTTCGATTCCGATGCGGTGGTTCGCGAACATGCGCGGGATGAGCGGCAACCGCGAATTCGTGGATCTCGTGATCGCCGATGAGCTCGGCGGCGGGAACTCGATGCCGCTGGGCTTCCTGCGCACCGTCCTGACATCGGCTCCGGCGGTGGAACCGGAGCAGGCGGGGAACATCAAGGTCGTGCTGGCGCATCCCGCCGAGGACGCCTGGACGCCGGTGGAGTTGAGTCGACCGTTCTTCGACCGGCTTACCGGGCCGAAGGAACTGGCCATGCTGCCGGGCGCCGGGCACTTCCCGATCGAGTCGCCCGGCGCGCACCGGCTCTTGGACCTGGCGGCGTCCTGCTGAGTCAGAAGCGGTAGCGGAGCATTCGGCCCATCCGCCGCATCGCGGTGATGCGCCCGGACGCGCGGATGGCGGCCCGCACCGGTCGCGGGTACCTGTCCAGTTCCGGTGCATCGGTGAACGACCACTCGGTGACGAACCGCAGCCCGGGCACGTTGGATTCCAGCGCTCGCGGCTCGTCGATGCCCCAGTGCAGGCGTGCCCCGGCATGGACCACCGCGGGGTTGAACCGGTTGGACACCCGGACCCCCAGGCTGCTGAAGGCGTCGAAGATCAGCTCTCCGCTGGGGAAGTGCCCGGTGATGCGGCGCAGCAGCGCGAGACCGTCCACTTCGGACAGGTACATCGTGAGTCCTTCGGCGACCACCAGCACCGGGCGGTCGCCGGGGATGTCGTCGAGCAGGCCGGTCGCGGTCACCGACGAACCGATGGTGTGGTGGTGCGGGCGTTCCGGGAAGAGGCGCCGGCGCAGCTCGATGACGTCGGGCTGGTCGATGTCGTACCACTCGACGCTCTCCGGCGGATCGATCCGCTCGAAGCGGCTGTCCAGCCCGCAACCCAGGTGCAGGACCGTCATGCCGGGCCGCAGCGCCTCCTCGACCCAGCGATCCAGCGCCTTGGCGCGCATCGCCACCGAACCGGCGTTGTGCGCGTGCAGCTTGAACTTGCCGAAGTCGAAGTCGATGCGCTGCACGGCCTCGTCGGCGTGCCGGTCGCGGAGCATCGGATCCGCCGACCGGTTGTCCAGCGCGCGCAGGTAGAGCGTGGCGAGCATGGTCGCCTGCGCGCCGGTCAGCTCGACCTTCTCCCGCGGCTGGTGCTCGAAGCTGTAGTGCAGCAGCCGCATGGCCTTGCGCAGCGGAGGGATGGCGTTCATGAACTTCGCGATCGTCCGGTTGGTCGCGTCCATCTTCGCGACGGTCGGCAGGTCCATCATCGGCAGTTCCTGCCGCAGCCGGAGTCCTGGCACGCGCAGTTCGAGGGAGTGCGGATCGCCGATGCCCCAGTGGAATGAGGCGCCCGTTCGCTGCAGGAACCCGGAGAAGCGGGCAGCCCGCACGGTCCACGGCAGCACCGAGTCGAAGATCATCTCGCCGATCTCGAAGCGCTCGACCAGCCGGCGCAGCAGGTCCACGCCGTCGGCCTCGGTCAGGTACATCGTGAGGCCCTCGGCGATGACCAGCGTCGGCCGCCCCGTCGGGATCTCGTCGAGCCAGTCCCGCTCGGTCACCGACGCCGCGATGGTGCGGTAGTTCGCCGGGCCCTGCGGGTAGAGGCGGTTCCGCAGCTCGATCACGTCGGGCATGTCGATGTCGTACCAGTGCACGTCGGCGGGCACGTCGAGCCGGAACGCCCGGCTGTCCAGGCCGCACGCGAGGTGCAACACCACTGCATCGGGGTGCTCGGCGAGGTAGTGCGCCGCCCAGTCGTCGAGCTGCTTGGCCCGCAGGATCACCGCCATCCGGTCTCCCGTGCTCATCAGCCGGCGGAAGTCGAAGTCGATGCGGTCGAGCAGCCGATCCGCGGTCTCGTCGCCGAGCACCGGATCGGGCCTGCGGTTGTCCAGGGCCCGGGCGTAGAGGGGGCCGAGGAGCGTCTGCTGAGCGCCGGTAAACCGGATCTGTTCGGTCACGCGGCCCAAGCTACACTTGTTTCACAAATTCGTGAAATAAAGAAAACGTATAAAATCTTTCGTGTGATCGACACGGCTGCTGAGGATGAGGACATGGCAGAACGCACCGGCGACGAGGTGCTGCGGTTCGTCGAGCGGTTCGCCCTGGACCTGACCGGCGCCGGCTTCCCACGCATGGCGGCGCGGGTGTTCGCGAGCCTGCTGGTCGCCGACGAGGGGCGGCGGACGGCGAGCGAGCTCGCCGAGGCGCTGGACGTGAGCCCGGCGGCGGTGTCCGGCGCGGTCCGCTACCTGGCGCAGGTCAAGCTGGTGGTGCGGGAACGCGGTCCCGGCGAGCGGCGCGATCACTACCGGGTGCTCGACGACGTCTGGTACACCAGCATCGTCGAGCGCGACGCGGAACTGCTCGGCTGGGAGCGGACCCTCGCCGAAGGCGTGGCCGCGGTCGGCGCGGAAACCGGGGCGGGGCTGCGCCTGGACGAGACTCGCCGGTTCTTCGAGTTCCTCCGCGCCGAGATTCCGGAGCTGATGCAGAAGTGGCACCGGCAGCGAGGGTCGTGACGCGAGGCTCAACGCCGTGGTCCCGCTGCGCGGCTCACCCTAGCGCCCAGTTCGCGCAGGTGCTCCACGAGTTCGGCAGGCTCGTGCACCTCGAACTCGCAGCCGAGCTGGATCAGCCGGAACGCCAGCCAATCCAGCGTGTCGGTACGGCTGCGGAGCAGGCAGCTGTGCTCATCGATCGGTTCGAGATCGACCTGGTCGCCGAGACGGGCGGAGATCTGCTCGACCGGAGCGTGCAGCGTCGCCACCGCCCGGTAGGTCGGAGCGAGGCCGAACAGCTTCTGCCTGATGAAGGCGGCGGCGTCCTCGGCGGGCAGTTCGCGCGGCGCGGTCCGGACTCCCGTCGGCCAGGGCTCGGTGATCCGGTCGACGCGGAAGGTTCGCCAGTCGTCGCGATCGTTGTCGTAGGCCAGCAGGTACCAGAGGCGGCCGGCCGTCACGAGGCGGTGCGGCTCGACCAGGCGCTTGCTCTCGGACCCATCGGTGGTGCGGTAGGCGAAGCGCAGCCGCTCCCGGGCGGTGATCGCCTTGGCCAGCGTGGTGAGGAGCTCGGGATCGACGGCCGGCCCGTCGCCGGCCAGCGTCAGCGGCACGGTTGCCGCGCCGAGGGCGTTGACCCGCCGCCGCAGCCGCGAGGGCAGAACCTGTTCGAGCTTGGCCAGCGCCCGCACGGACGTCTCCTCGATGCCGTGCACGGTGTTCCGCGCCGCCGTGCGCAGGCCGACCGCAACGGCCACGGCCTCCTCGTCGTCGAGCAGCAGGGGAGGCATGGCCGTGCCGGCGATCAGGCGGTAGCCGCCTTCCGCACCCATCGTCGCCTCAACCGGATAGCCGAGCTCTCGCAGCCGGTCGATATCGCGGCGGATGGTGCGCGGGCTGACCTCCAAGCGCGTGGCGAGTTCGCTGCCCGGCCATTCGCGCGGGGTCTGCAGTAGCGACAGCAGCGTGAGCAGGCGGGACGTCGTGTCGGTCACGCGATGCAGGATGCCACGCCATGTAGGTCGAAAACGGTCCTACATGGGGGGCATGAGCAACGAGATCAGGCCGGTCTGGAAACAGAAGTGGCGCCGACGGTTGTCGGCGCCACTTCTGAATTCGCGCTGGGTCCTACGCGGGCGAGATGCCGCGGGACTGCATCCAGGGCAGCGGGTTGATCTTCTTGCCACTGGTGTTCCACACCTCGAAGTGCAGGTGCGGGCCGGTGGAGAAGCCGCGGTTGCCCATGGTGGCGATCTGGTCGCCGGCCTTGACCTTCGTGCCCTGCTTGGCCGTGATGGTGTTGACGTGGCCGTAGACGGTGATCGTGCCGTCCTCGTGCTGCACCCGCACCCACAGGCCGAAACCGCTGGCCGGGCCGGCCTCGATCACGACGCCGTCGGCGACGGAATAGATCGGGGTGCCCTTGGCGTTGGCGATGTCGATGCCGTAGTGCGTGGTGCCCCAGCGGCCACCGAAACCGGAGGTGAAGCTGCCGTCAGCGGGGAGCACGTACTTCGGGGCCCGAGCCGCCTCCTCGGCGGCGATGCGGGCGGCGTCGCGCTCCTGGGTGATCCGCTCGCTCTTCTCGAGCTTCTCCATGTCGGAGCTGACGT
Organism: Saccharopolyspora sp. NPDC050389; assembly: GCF_040655595.1. Classification (NCBI taxonomy): domain Bacteria; kingdom Bacillati; phylum Actinomycetota; class Actinomycetes; order Pseudonocardiales; family Pseudonocardiaceae; genus Saccharopolyspora; species Saccharopolyspora sp. NPDC050389. The sequence continues at coordinate 52,400 of NZ_JBFAKG010000035.1, read as the reverse complement.
CGGTGGTCTTCGCGACCGGGAGCATCGCCGGAGCGGGAGCGCTGCCGCCGACGCCGGTGTAGGACTGCTCGGCCATCGCGGTGTTGAACGAGGCCGACGCGTCGGAGGGGTTGAAGTCGTCGTGGTCCGGGGCGGCGTGCCCTTCACCTGCGGCCATCGACTGCCCGGCGGCCGCGAAGGCGCCGGCTGCGACGGCGGCGACGACCACGCGGCCGCGCCAGACCGATGCGGGTGAGGAGCCCCGGGTCTTCGCCGGACTGCTGGAGGGGTCGTCGGGGGACGCCTCCGCACAGCCCGGAGACTGTTCTTCGCCGCCGGGGGAGCGGTGTCGAGCCAATGCCTGCCCTTCCGTCTCGGGGAGCCGGATCACGTTTCCCGGGCGGGGATCCCGGGGCCGGTCGGGGAACCGGCCGAAGGTTGTCCTTCGTGATCAGACCGTGACAACGGACCGGGGGACCGTAACCAAGGTGATCCCCTAGGGGCAAATCCCGGTCCGTGGTGGCTCGACTACGGAACGTGCCCAAAAGGAGCGCGGCGGGCCTGATTGTCGGGCCTGTGTAGATACTGGGAGTGGTCGTCGCGCAGCGGAGCTGCCAGCGGGTTCGTGATCGCCGCGGGGTAGATCGATCGGCCCGTCGTGGACGCGAAGATGTTTCGATCAAGATGCCGGGCCGTAGTGAAATGTGTCGCGAGTCACACTCTAAGAGCGGCTTGATGGGCACTCGGAAGTGCTCCGTTCGGGCGGTTCTAGGGGATGTCCCTGAGTGGTGCGACCGGTGAGCGGCGCCGGCATCCGGGGTTGCTAGCGTCTGCGCGGTGACTGCGCGGCCCGACCATCCGTCCGGCGGTTCCTCGGCTCACGCCACGAATCCGCAGCCCGACCTCGATCTACCGATGCGGCTGAGGGTCGCGATCGTGGTGGCCGCCGCCGGTGCCCTGCTCGTCGGCCTGGGGCCATTGCTCGGGCTCGTCGTGCCCAGCGCTCCGGCGGCATTCCTCGCATGGCCGCTCCTGCTGGTGCTCGCCCTGCTCGCCCCTGCGTTGGCTTTCGTCTTCGCCAAGCGCGGGCGGCTCGGAACGGCAGCGGCCGTGCTCGTCGGCCCGGCGGCGCTCGCGCCCGGCCGGTTGGTGCTGGATCTGCAGTTCGTCGCCGAGGCGGGGCTGGCCGCCCGGCCCGAGCTGCTCCGGGTGGAAACCCTCGAGGCCCTCGCCCCGTCGACCGGAGTCTGGCTGCTCATCGCCGGACACGTCGCGGCGATCGTCGCCGGTGTTCTCGCGGTTCGGGGCATCGGGCACGGCGATGAGGACACCGGCTCGCACCGGCAAGGCCTGCTCACGCTCGTGCTGTGCGCCGGCGTGGTCGCGGCCGTCGGCGTCCTGATGGCGCCGTTCGCCTCCGGTGATCCATATCTATTGCCGCATCCGGCGCTGGATGGGCCGGTGGTGCTGCTGATCGGCGGCATCCTGCTCGCCGTCGCCGTGCCGAGCGCCGCCGGATTCCTGGCGGGCTCCACCGACCCGGAGTTCGCCCGCGGCGGGCTGCTCGGAGTGGCCGCGGCGCTGGCCTGCGTGGCCGTGCCGCCGCTGGTCTCCGCGGCCGTGCTCGACGGGGTCCAGTTCGCTTGGGGGCCGGTGCTCGTCGTGGTCGCGGTGATCGCGTTGGTGGTGCTGGCGGTGCCTGCCGGGCGCGCCGATTCCGCCGAGCCGGCCGACGATCTGCGCCTGCCCGCGCTGACCCGACTGATCACCATCTCGGCCGTGCTCGCGCTGGTGGCCGGTGCGCTGGCTGTGCTGGCGGCGGCCGCGCCGCAGGTGGAGATGCCCTTCGGGCTGCGCGACCCGTCGCCGTATCCGGCGCGGATGCTGTGGCCGGCCGGTTTCTTGCTGGTGGCGCTGGGCATCGGACTGCTGCTGCCGCGCGCCGCCGGATGGCTGCGCCCGATGCTGCCGGTGGTCTGGGTGGTGATCCCGTTCGCGGCGGCCGGGGTGCTCGACGCGGTGTTCACCGCCGTGCAGGCAGCGGACGCGCACGCCGGGATCGGCGCCTGGGCGGCCGGGATCGCGGTGCTGTTCGCCGCGCTCGCGGCGATCATCGCGGCCATCGCCGGCGCGGTCGAGCGCGACGACGTGGATCTGACGGAAATGGCGATGCACCGCATGGTGCTGGTTCCGTCGCTCGTCGCGTTGCTGCTCGGTGCCGGCGCGTTCAGCTTCCCGGTGCTCACGGCCCCGGACTACACAGCGCCCGGCGTGTTCACCGCCTTCGGGACGACGTCCTGGGGACTGGTGATCGCGCTGGCCGCGGTGGTCGGAGCAGCGGTGCTGGCGCCGATGTGCCGACCGCCTCGCGCTGCGGCGCTGCTGTGCGCAGCGGCGCTAGTCGTGGCGGTCCGTGTGCTCGAATTCCCGCTGACCGCGGAACGGCTGCCGGGCTCGGAGCCCGGCCTGGGCCTGTGGTTCGGAGCGGCCTGCGTGGTGGTGCTGCTCGGAACCGCGATCGCGGCTGCCCGCGTGCCCCGCGATCGACAGTAATAAGGAAGGCTTCCTGATCGCACCTAGCGGCCCTGGAGCGGAGTTCCCGCAGGGCACGGGCTCGCTTGGGTCGCTGGCTGTGGTCGCGGGAGGCGGCTTGCGTCGTTGGAAGCCGCCTGTCCACCCAGCTACCGAGGCGAACGGTCGCCTCAATCGTCTATCGGAGCGGACAGGCCGTTCGCTCCACGCCAGCCAGCGGGGACAGTCCCAACGCCGCGTGTCGCGGCATACGTGAGCCGGGAATCACCGAGTGCTCGGGCGGAGGCCACGGTTTCCACGGGAAACGACGTCACGCGCACCACTGCGCAAAACGGTTCCCAAATGGCTCATGGCCCAGGTGAGCAGCGGAAACGACGAACGGGAGTGACGCGGGTGTTCGGCCGTTCGCCGCGGGCGGATCACTCGATCTGCCGCCTTGCCGACGCCCGCGGCGCGGTCGACAATGCCTGGCACACCGTCACGGTGCGCTGTTCCGTTCGTCACCACGAACGTCGATATCGAGCCTGCGGAGCAGGCGAATCCCCGTGCTGGACGGTTCGACCAGGCCTAACGCCCCACCTCAGGTGAGGCAGTTCACCGGGTGCGCCGCCCCATGCGTCGTCGCAGGTCGATATCGTCACCGAGTCCGACACCGACGTCGCAGGAGAGTCGAGTGGACCTGTACGAGTACCAGGCGAAGGAGCTCTTCGCCTCCCACGGAGTGCCGACGCTGCCCGGCGCCGTGGTAACCGAGCCGCAAGGGGCCAAGGCAGCCGCCGCAGAACTGGGCGGGCCCGTTGTGATCAAGGCCCAGGTCAAGACCGGGGGCCGCGGTAAGGCCGGTGGCGTGAAGCTGGCCGAGACCCCGGATGAGGCCGAGACCAAGGCCGGGGCGATCCTCGGCCTGGACATCAAGGGCCACATCACCCGCAAGGTGCTGGTCACCACCGCCTCCGACATCGCCGACGAGTACTACTTCTCGTTCCTCCTCGACCGCGCCAACCGCAACTTCCTCGCGATGGCCTCCGTCGAGGGCGGCATGGAGATCGAAGAGGTCGCGGCGACCAAGCCCGAGGCGCTGGCGAAGATCGCGATCGACCCGATCGAGGGCGTCGACCAGGAGAAGGCGCGGGAGATCGTCGCCGCCGCCAAGTTCCCGGCCGAGGTCGCCGACCAGGTCGCCGACGTGATCGTCCAGCTCTGGGAGACCTTCGTCTCCGAAGACGCCACGCTGGTCGAGGTCAACCCGCTGGTCAAGGACCCGCAGGGCAAGATCATCGCGCTGGACGGCAAGGTCACCCTCGACGAGAACGCCGCGTTCCGCCAGGCCAAGCAGGCCGAGCTGGTGGACAAGGAAGCGGAGAACCCGCTCGAGGCCAAGGCCAAGGAGAAGGGCCTCAACTACGTCAAGCTGGACGGCGAGGTCGGCATCATCGGTAACGGTGCCGGGCTGGTCATGTCCACCCTCGACGTGGTCGCCTACGCCGGGGAGAAGCACGCCGGTGTGAAGCCGGCGAACTTCCTGGACATCGGCGGCGGTGCCTCTGCCGAGGTCATGGCCGCCGGCCTGGACGTCATCCTCGGCGACCCGGCCGTGAAGTCGGTGTTCGTCAACGTCTTCGGCGGAATCACCGCCTGCGACGCGGTTGCCAACGGCATCGTGCAGGCGCTGAAGATCCTGGGCGACGAGGCCACCAAGCCGCTGGTCGTCCGCCTCGACGGCAACAACGTCGAAGAGGGTCGCCGCATCCTGGCCGAGGCCAACCACCCGGTCGTGACGATGGTGGACACCATGGACGGTGCGGCCGACAAGGCCGCCGAGCTGGCTGCGGGGGCATGAGGCCATGGCTATCTTCCTCAACGAGAACAGCAAGGTCATCGTTCAGGGCATCACCGGCTCTGAAGGCACCAAGCACACCGCTCGGATGCTGCGCTCCGGCACCAACATCGTCGGCGGCGTGAACGCCCGCAAGGCCGGGCAGACGGTCGAGATCGAGGGCAAGCAGCTCACGGTCTTCGGCACCGTCAAGGAGGCCATGAAGGAGACCGGCGCCGACGTGTCGGTCGTCTTCGTGCCGCCGAAGTTCGCCAAGGACGCCGTGATCGAGGCCATCGATGCCGAGATCGGCCTGGCCGTGGTCATCACCGAGGGCATCCCGGTGCACGACTCGGCCTACTTCTGGGCGCACGCCAACGCCACGGGCAACAAGACCCGGATCATCGGGCCGAACTGCCCGGGCATCATCTCGCCCGGCAAGTCCAACGCCGGCATCATCCCGGCCGACATCACCGGCCCGGGCAAGATCGGTCTGGTGTCCAAGTCGGGCACGCTGACCTACCAGATGATGTACGAGCTGCGGGACATCGGTTTCTCCAGCGCCGTCGGCATCGGTGGTGACCCGATCATCGGCACCACCCACATCGACGCGCTGCAGGCCTTCGAGGATGACCCGGAGACCGAGGCGATCGTCATGATCGGCGAGATCGGTGGGGACGCCGAGGAGCGGGCGGCCGACTACATCAAGGCCAACATCACCAAGCCGGTGGTGGGCTACGTGGCCGGTTTCACCGCGCCGGAGGGCAAGACCATGGGCCACGCGGGCGCCATCGTCTCCGGTTCGTCCGGCACCGCCGCGGCGAAGAAGGAGGCCCTGGAGGCCGCTGGGGTCAAGGTCGGCAAGACGCCGAGCGAGACCGCCAAGCTGATGCGCGAGATCGTCAAGGGCTGAGCCCGATCTCGACACGTCCTTTTCGGGGCCGGACGCCTTCGGGCGTCCGGCCCCGGTGGCTGTCTGCATGCTTTTGCGCGGCGCCGACGTCAACCGCGAGGCCTCGCCGAAACCGCTGGCAAGTCCCGGTTCTGCGGTCTTTCGGTGCACCGAGGCCGGTTGATTCGATACCGTCAGCAAGCTCCGCCCCCGAGTGTTGAAGCGAGGAGTCCGTCCAGCCATGTCCGCGCCCTTCCCCCAGTCGCCGCCGCCGGCCACCCCGGGACGCTCCGGCGTTTCGCTCGGTCTCAACGAGATCCTGGCCCTGGTGGCGGCAGGCGCCGGTCTGATCGGCTACCTGATCGGTTTCTTCGACGGGGTCGCCGGCGTGACGATCGGCAGCCTCGTCGGGTTCTCCCTGATCGTCTCCGCGGCGCTGGCGGGCCTGCGGTTCGTGCCGAAGACGCCGGACGCGCTGTTCGCGGCCGCGCCGCTGTCCGCCTACGCGACCCTCAGCCTGCTGCAGGATCTGGTCGGCGGTGGCTCCGGCGGGATCGTCGTGGTGCTTCTGCTCCTGGCGATTGCGCAGTTGGGTGCCGTGGTCGGCATCCTGCTGATCGAGGGCGGCATCATCAACGCGCCCTCGAAGCTCGCGCAGCCGCCGAAGCCGCCCTTCGGCCAGCCCGCCCCGTTCCAGCCGGGCAAGCCCGGCGGCCCCGCCGGTCCCGGTGGGCCTGGAGGCCCGGGCGGCCCTGGACGCCCGGCCGGTTCCGGCGGCCCTGGCGGCCCTGGTGGTCCTGGTGGTCCTGGTGGGCCTGGTGGGCCTGGAGGCCCGGGCGCGCCGGCTTGGAATCAGCCCGGTCAGCCCGGCCAGTTCGGTCAGCCGGGTGGCGGCTGGAGCCCGGCGTCCAGCCCGCAGCCCCAGCAGTCCGGCAGCTGGGAGCCCGCCTCCGGCGGCTTCCAGGCCTCGAACCAGCCGGGCCAGCCCGAGCCGTCGGGTCAGCCGCCGCAGCCCGGCCAGTCCGCGCCGCAGTCGAGCTCGTCCGGTCAGCCGAGCCAGTCGGGACAGCCAGGATCGTCCGGCCAGCCGAGCCAGTCTGCTCAGTCGGGTCAGCCCGGCCAGTCGGGTCAGCCCGGCCAGAGTGCCGGTCCGCAAGGCACCCAGCAGATGCCGCACCCGGGCGCCAACCCGCCCGGCTTCTGATCAGTTCGACTTGAAAACGCGCGCGCGGCTCTGCCGCCCGCGCGTTTTCTCTTTCCCGGCTCCCGGCTCCCGGCTCCCGGCTCCCGGCTCCCGGCTCCCGGCTCGCGATCGCCGTGGCCGGCACGGCCAGCTGTGGGGAGAAGCGAAAGCAAGCTCAGCGGCCTCGTTGCGGGATCCGTTCGAAGAATGCCGGAGAACTAGGACGTGATCCGACCTACATGCTCTCTAGTGTTGGTCTCGTTCGAAACGAGACGAGGAGAAGCACGATGGGTTTCGAGTTCCCCGCAGCACGACCGGTTCCAGAGGGCTACGGCACCGTGACCCCGTGGATCATCGCGCGCGACAGCGCAGCGCTGATCGACTTCTTGAAGGGAGCCTTCGACGCCGAAGAACTTGCTCGGGTGGTGATGCCCGGCGGTTCGATCGGGCACGCCGAGGTCCGGATCGGCGACTCGGTCGTGATGATGTTCGACTCCCGTCCGGAATGGCCGGAAACCCCGGCGTTCCTGCGCCTGTACGTTCCGGACTGCGATGCCACGTTCCGGCAGGCGGTGGCCGCCGGAGCCACCCCGGTGACCGAGGTGACGTACCTGTCCTTCGGCGATCGGGTGGGCCGGGTCCGCGACCCGTTCGGCAACCTCTGGTGGCTGCAGACCCGGGTCGAAGACCTTCCCGTCGAGGAGCTGGCCCGGCGCGCCGAACTGCCGGAGTTCGTCAAGGCGATGGAGTACGTCGCGGGTGCCGAGGTCGTCGAAGCCCGGTAGGGCGCTCGCGAGGCGACGTCAATGTCCAATGTGGACAAATATTGTCGCTCGATGGGCGGAAGCGACGGCGTGTTGTGACCCGTTCGGCGTAACTTCGATGCGACATTCAGCGGCGTGTCAGTGCTCGACTCGATCCCCCACGCCATCGCCGACGGTCCCCGCGAACGCCGGCACGGGATCCGCTGGTGGCTGCTCGCCGTGGCCGTCGGCGCCGTCCTGCTCATCGGCTACCTGGTCGCCGCGGGACTGATCGCGCTGGTGATGGCCACCGCCGGCAGCGCCGAGTTCGACCCGGTCGTGGTCCTGGTGGCAGCCCTGCCCGGTTGGCTCGCGCTGCACCAGACCGCGCTGAAGATCATGGACGCGCCGCTGAGCGTCCTGCCGCTGCTGCCGACCGCGCTGGTGATGCTGTTGATCGCCGTCGCATCCGCCTGGGTCGCGCGGCGGTCGCGGCTGCGCCGCCCAGACCAGGCGTGGCCGTTGATCGCGGCGATGGGGCTGGTGCACGCCTTCGTCGGCACCGCCATCGCAGTGGTGCTGGACGGGCCGGTGAGCGCGGTCCCGGTGGATGCGTTCCTGAGCTGCGGGCTGGTCGCCACGATCGCCTCGACGGCGGGCGTGGCGAATCGGTGCGGGCTGATCTACCTGGTTTGGGAACGGGTCGAAGCCGAGGTCTGGTCGGGCCTGCGCCTCGGCCTGCTTGCGCTGGCCGCGCTCGTCGCGGCCGGTGGAGTGGTGCTGCTGGCTGGGATCTGCCTGTCGGCTCCGGAGATGGTCGCCGCGCTGGCTCGGCTCGGGAACACGGCTGGCGACGCGATCGGCGCCACGCTGCTGTCGCTGCTCTACCTCCCGAATGCGGTCATGGCGGGCTGGTCCTTCGCCACCGGAACCGGTCTGGCGGTCGGTCGGCTCGAGGTTCAGCCACTGCACGTCGTGCCCGGTCCGGTGCCGGACCTGCCGCTCCTCTCCGTCCTGCCGACGCATGATTCGGCGGCCTGGTGGGCGATCGTGTTGGCGCTGCCACTGGTCGTCGGCCTCCTCGTCGGGAGCGCCGCCCGCCGGGTGCCCGGCTCCTTGGCGCGCAGGCTGCTCGCGGTCGGCGTGGCGGCAGCGGTTGCGGCGATGGGAACGCTGCTGCTCGCGCACGTAGCCGGGGGCGATCTGGGCAATGGCCCATTCGGCCAGGTGACGCTGCAGCCGGTCGCGCTGGCCGCGGCGACGTTGTGCTGGGTCGCCATCCCGGCCGCCGCCGTCACGTGGCTCGCCGGGCCGGACCTCGATGACGAGTTCGGCGCCGATCCGGCGGAGACCGGAGACGTGGCCGATTCGACCGCGGCGAACGACGACGCCGACTCCGCGGATGAGACGACGGACGACGCAGGCCACGATCCGGCCGAAGCCGCCGCATCGGACACCTCCGACGACGCCGAAACCGGCACTGACAACACCGCCGGTCTCGACGGCGATCGAGCGGACGACCCGGCGAGCGATAACGCGTCCGAAGCCGAGGCAGCCGACGCGGACGCCTTGGAACCGGACGACCTCGCACCGAAGATTCCGCACGCCCGCAAGGCCGCTGAGTCGGAACCGCCCCGGAACAAGCACGCCGAGATCGACCCCACCGAGTTCGACGGTGACCTCTCCTGGGACGACCGCAGGTGAGGGCTGCGCCACTCGCCCGGCCCCTGGCGGCGTCGGCACCGCAATCAGCGCTTACGCTGCTTCGGGAGATCGTGCCGAGGCATGTCAGGAGCGAACGCTGAATCCGAGTACGCCCGACCAGCCGAGCGCCGCCGAGCACTCGAAGTCAACCCGGTTCGCCACCACCGGCCCTGCACGGGTCGTCGTGTTGGTATCCGGCTCCGGAACCCTGCTGCAAGCCTTGCTCGACGCGACCAGTTCGCCGGACTTCCCGGTGCAGGTGGTCGCGGTGGGCGCCGATCGCGACGGCATCGAGGGACTGGCCCGCGCCGAGCGCGCCGGGGTGCCGACCTTCGTGCGCCGGATCAAGGACCACGCCGACCGCGCCGAGTGGGACCAGGCGCTGACCGAGGCCTGTGCCGAGCACGAGCCGGACCTGGTGGTCTCCGCCGGTTTCATGAAGCTCGTCGGCACCGATTTCCTGGCCCGCTTCGCCGGCCGGTACCTCAACAGCCACCCGGCGCTGCTCCCGTCGTTCCCCGGCATGCACGGGGTGCGGGATGCGCTGGAGTATGGAGTTCGGGTCACCGGCTGCACGTTGTTCGTGGTGGATGCCGGCGTGGACACCGGGCCGATCCTCGCGCAGGAGGCCGTCGAGGTGCGGCCCGACGACGACGAGGCGAGCCTCCACGAGCGGATCAAGGCCGTCGAGCGGCGGCTGCTGGTCGACACCCTGGAACAGCTGGCACTGCACGGTTGGACCGTGCAGGGACGGAAGGTGAGTATCCCGTGACCGCGAACTCGCAGGAGCGGCGCGCTGTTCGCCGCGCGCTGATCGGCGTGTCGGACAAGTCGGGCCTGCTGGAGCTGGCCACCGGGCTGCACGGCGCCGGCGTGGAGATCGTGTCCACCGGCGGTACGGCCCGCACGATCGCCGCCGCGGGCGTGCCCGTCACCCCGGTCGAGGAGCTCACCGGGTTCCCGGAGGCGCTCGACGGCCGGGTCAAGACCCTGCACCCGCGGGTGCACGCCGGGCTGCTCGCCGACCTGCGCCGCCAGGAGCACGCCGACCAGCTGCGCGACCTGGACATCGCGCCGTTCGACCTGCTGATCGTGAACTTGTACCCGTTCGTGCAGACGGTGGCCTCGGGCGCCGCGCCGGACGAGGTGATCGAGCAGATCGACATCGGCGGGCCGGCGATGGTCCGGGCGTCCGCCAAGAACCACGCGAACGTCGCCGTCGTGGTCGACCCCAGCCGCTACGAGTGGGTGCTCGAGCAGATCCGCGAGGGCGGCTTCACGCTGGCCGACCGGGTCGAGCTGGCCGCGGCCGCGTTCCGGCACACCGCGTCGTACGACGTCGCGGTGGCGTCCTGGATGAGCAAGGTGCCGACCGGTGACGACTCGGTGTTCCCCGGCTGGATCGGGGAGACCTGGGAGCGGCGCTCCGCGCTGCGCTACGGCGAGAACCCGCACCAGCCCGCCGCGCTGTACGTCTCCGGCGGCGAAGCGACCGGGCTGGCGGCCGCGGCGCAGTTGCACGGCAAGGAGATGTCGTACAACAACTACGTCGACGCCGACTCGGCCTGGCGCGCTGCGCACGACCACAGCGAGCCGTGCGTGGCGATCATCAAGCACGCCAACCCGTGCGGCATCGCGGTGGCCGACGACATCGCCGCGGCGCACCGCAAGGCGCACGAGTGCGACTCGGTGAGCGCGTACGGCGGCGTCATCGCGACGAACCGCGAGGTGTCGGTGGCGATGGCCGAGCAGGTCGCCGGGATCTTCACCGAGGTGATCGTGGCGCCGGGCTACGCCGACGGCGCCGTGGACGTGCTGAGCAAGAAGAAGAACATCCGGATCCTGACCGCGCAGCCGCCCAAGAGCGGCCGGATCGAGATGCGGGCGATCTCCGGCGGCATGCTGGTGCAGGGCTCCGACGCGATCGACGCCGAGGGCGACGACCCGGCGAACTGGACGCTGGCGGCCGGTTCGCCGGTGGACGAGGCGACGCTGGCGGACCTGAAGTTCGCGTGGCGCGCCTGCCGCGCGGTGAAGTCCAACGCGATCCTGCTGGCCGACGACGGGGCGACCGTCGGCGTCGGCATGGGCCAGGTGAACCGGGTCGACTCGGCGCGCCTCGCGGTGTCGCGGGCGGGCGACCGGGCGAAGGGCTCGGTGGCCGCCTCGGACGCGTTCTTCCCGTTCGCGGACGGCCCGCAGGTGTTGCTGGACGCCGGTGTGCGCGCGATCGTGCAGCCCGGCGGTTCGGTCCGGGACGCGGAGACCATCGCGGCGGCGGAGGCGGCCGGCGTGCCGATGTACTTCACCGGGACGCGCCACTTCGCGCACTGATTCCGGTGCACTGTGGACGGTGCGGTCGACTTCGGTCGGCCGCACCGTTTTCGTTTCGGCGGGTTCCCCTGCCGGGCGGTGATCGGTGCGCGTTTCGTCCGTGCTCATGGTTCCTTGCCTCCTCGGGCTGCGTGCCGCAGCCGTCGGCGCAAGGCCGGTGGCTGGTGGCTACGACGGGCGGTGTCGGTTGCCGTTCGCGGGCTCGCCGTGGGCTGGCCCGCCTGCTCGGACGGCCGCCGGAACTGCTCGGACGGCGGCTGCCTCGCGAGGTGGAAACGCGGTCATGAGTCAAGTTGTAGCGGACATTTCCGCCAAGATCAGATGATCGAACAAATGTTCACCCGATCTAGTCGGAGGCCTTGACGCGGGTCGCTGTGCAGGGTTTACTTGACTTTGTTCGAACTGAGGTTCGAGATAACGGAAGTGGCCGGTGTCGGGGTCGGCTACTCCGATGGAACCGGCGCTGTGTCAGGTGCAGGCGCAGCGCCGGCTCCACCGCTGCCTTCCCCGCAGCGGCTGAATGGGTGCCCGCGCCGGGGTCGGGCACCCATTGCGGTCACGATGTGGGGAGGCGGCGATGTCCGCGATGGCGTCCTTGACGGCGCTGGGCGCGTCCACGGCTGACGGGGTGTCTGTGGGCGTGCAGGCCGTCGAGGCCGGCGGCATTCCGGGAGCGGGCCGGGTGCTGCCCACGCGGACGGAGCTCGCCGCCGTGCTGCCATGGCCAGGTTTGCGTCGTGGCAGCACGGTGGCGGTGCACGGATCGGTCTCGCTGCTGTTCGCGCTGCTGTCCGAGGCGACGGCGAACGGGTCGTGGGCGGCGGTGGTGGGGCTGTCCGGAATCAGCTTGGTGGCGGCGGCCGAAGCCGGTGTGGAGCTCGCCAGGCTCGCGGTGGTGCCGCGGCCGGGCGGAGACCCGGTAGGCGTGATCGCCGCGCTGCTCGACGGGGTCGACCTGGTGGTGGTGGGCGGTACCCGGCAGGTGACCGATTCGGATGCCCGGCGGCTGTCGGCGCGGGCGCGCAACCGCGGTTCGGTGCTGCTGCCGTTCGGCCCGTGGTCAGGTGCCGAGGTGCAGCTGCGCTGCGTCGGTGCCGACTGGGGACTCGGACAGGGCCATGGCTACCTGCGGGAACGTGCCGTCACGGTGCGAGCGGGAGGGCGCGGCGCGGCATCCAGGCCACGTTCGTGCCGACTGCTGCTCCCGGCGCGCGACGGGGCGATCGGGGTGCCCGCGGACGAGCAGGGCGAGAGCATCCGGCCGCAGCTGCACCCGGTGGCGGGGTGAGAACGGTGCCTCCTCGTCGACTCGTCATCTGGTGTCCGGACTGGCCGGTGGTCGCCGCCGCTCGCGCGGCCGAACTCGGGCCGCTGGTGCCCGCCGCGGTGTTCGCGGCCAACCGGGTGGTGGCCTGTTCCGAAACGGCCCGCGGCAGCGGGGTGCGTCGCGGGATGCGCCGCCGCGAGGCGCAGGGCCGATGCCCGGAACTGGTTGTGTGCGAACACGATCCGGCCCGGGATGCGCGGTTGTTCGAGCCGGTGGTGGCGGCGGTCGAGGAGTTGATGCCGGGGGTGGAGGTCGTGCGCCCGGGTCTGGTGGCGGTCCCGGCGCGGGGCCCGGCCAGGTACTTCGGTTCGGAGGAGGCCGTTGCCGAGCGCGTGCTGGACCAGCTGGACGCGCAGGTCGGCGTCGAGTGCCAGATCGGCGTCGCGGACGGGCTGTTCGCGGCCGTCCTGGCGGCCCGGCGCAACGAGCTCGTGGCACCCGGCCGCAGCCGGGAGTTCCTCGCTCCGCTGCTGATCGAGGAGATCGACCAGCTCACCGACCGGCTTCCCGGGCCGCGCGCCGCCGATCAGGCGGAGCTGGTGGATCTGTTGCGGCGCCTGGGGATTCGCACGCTGGGCGAGTTCGCGGCGCTGTCCCCGTCCGACGTGTCCACCCGGTTCGGCCGGGCCGCGCTGCTGGTGCACCGCGCGGCCGGCGGCCGGGAAGAGCGGCCGGTCCAGCGGCGGCAGCCGCCGCCGGACCTGGTGGTGGCGGAGGAGCTCGATCCGCCGGTGGACCGGGTGGACAAGGCCGCGTTCGCGGCCAAGATCCTGGCGGACCAGCTGCACGCCAGGCTGGGCGAACTCGGGCTGGCCTGCACCAGGCTGGGGATTTCGGCCCGCACCGAGCACGGCGAGGAGCTGCACCGGGTCTGGCGGTGCGCGGAGCCGCTGACGCCGGCGGCCACTGCGGACCGGGTGCGCTGGCAGCTCGACGGCTGGCTGCACGGGCGCAGTGGTCGGCAGCGCCCGACGGCCGGGGTGAGCGTGCTGAGCCTGCGGCCGGAAGAGGTGGTCGGGGCGGGCGGCCTGCAGCTCGACTTGCTCAACTCCGCGACCGGGGAGGCGGATGCCCGCGCCGGGCGCGCGTTCGCGCGGGTGCAGGGTTTGCTCGGCCCGGAGGCGGTCCTGACCGGGGTGCTCGGCGGCGGCCGGGACCTGCGCGATCAGGTGCGGTTCGTGCCGTGGGGCGACGAACGCCGTCCCGCGCTGCCCGCCGACCGGCCGTGGCCGGGGCGCATTCCCTCGCCGTCGCCGTCGGTGGTGCCGGATTCGCCGTGGCCTGCGGCGGTTTTCGACGACGAGGGCCGCCCGGTGGGCGTCACCGACCGGCATCGGCTCACCGCCGCGCCGTGCCGCGTGGAGGTGTCGGGCGGGCGGTCGCGAGCGGTGTCCGGTTGGGCCGGGCCGTGGCCGGTGGTCGAGCGCTGGTGGGCGGAGCTGCTGGCGGCCGGAGTCGGCCAGACGGCGCCGGCGGCGCAGGTGCCGTCGCGGGCGGTGGTGCGGGTCCAGGTCGTGCTCGAACCGGAGGCGGACCCGGCCGGGGACGGCGACGCCGAGGCGGGCGAGGTGGCGCTGTTGCTGGTGCACGAAGGGGGCCGGTGGTGGGTGCAGGGTGCCTATCGATAGCGGCGAACACTCGTTCGAGTGGAGTCGGGCTTATTCGATGGCAACGGTGATTCGAACAGGAGTTCACTGGATTTCATGAGTTGGTTCAACCCGCACCAGACCTGGTCGGACCTGGAGAAAGCGCTCTCCGGCCGACTGCCTCCGGCCGACGGATCCGGCCCGCGCGACGAGAGGCATCCCGGCGACGGGAACGACAGCCCGGCGTGGACCCGGCGACGCGCCAGGTACGAGGCGGACACCGCTCCCGCGGTGCCGACGGTGCCCTACGCGGAGCTGCACGCGCACTCCAACTTCAGCTTCCTCGACGGCGCGAGTCATCCCGAGGAGCTGGCGGCGGAGGCGGCTCGGCTCGGGCTGGAGGCGATCGCGCTGACCGACCACGACGGGCTGTACGGGGTGGTCCGCTTCGCCGAGGCCGCGGCCGAGCACGGGGTGCGCACGGTGTTCGGCGCCGAGCTGAGCCTGGGGCTTTCGGCGCCGCAGAACGGGATCGCCGACCCCGAAGGCCGCCACCTGCTGGTGCTGGCCCGCGATCCGGCCGGCTACGCGAGCCTGTGCCGGGCGATCAGCGAGGCGCACTTGGAGGGCAAGGAGAAGGGCCGTCCGGTGTACGACCTGGAGAAGCTCGCGGAAGCGGCGGCGGGGCACTGGCAGGTGCTCACCGGGTGCCGCAAGGGTGCCGTCCCGGCGGCGCTCGCCGAGAGCGGCCCGGCGGCGGCCGCCGCTGAGCTGGATCGGCTGATCGCGCTGTTCGGGCGGGACCACGTCACGGTGGAGCTGACCGATCACGGGCTGCCCGCCGACTCGGAGCGCAACGACGCCCTGGCAGGGCTCGCCGACCGAGCGGGAGTGTCCACAGTGGCCGCCACCGGCGCGCACCTCGCCCGACCGGAACGTGCTCGGTTGGCCGCGGCGGTGGCGGCGATTCGAGCTCGCCGCAGCCTGGACGACATGGACGGCTGGCTGCCCGGCTGGGCGGGCAACTACCTGCGTTCCGGCGCGGAGCTGGCCGATATGTTCGCCCGTTACCCGGGGGCCGTGCAGCGGGCCGCCGAGCTCGGCCGGGAGTTCGCCTTCAATCTGAAGCTGGTCGCCCCGAAGCTGCCGCCGTTCGACGTGCCGAATGGCCGCACCGAGGCGAGCTGGCTGCGCGAACTCGTCTTCCGCAGCGCGCTCGACCGGTACGGCCTGCCGCAGGACAATCCCGCGGCCTACCGGCAGATCGAGCACGAGCTGGCGTTGATCGAGCAGATGGAGTTCCCCGGCTACTTCCTGGTGGTGTCCGACATCGTCGAGTTCTGCCGGGAGCAGCGGATCCTGTGCCAGGGGAGGGGTTCGGCGGCGAACTCGGCGGTGTGCTTCGCGCTGCGGATAACCAACGCCGATCCGGTCCGCTACCAGCTGCTCTTCGAACGCTTCCTGGCCCCGGAGCGGGACGGGCCGCCGGACATCGACCTGGACATCGAGTCGGATCGCCGCGAGGAGGTGATCCAGTACGTCTACCGCAAGTACGGCCGGATGCACGCCGCGCAGGTCGCGAACGTGATCAGCTACCGACCGCGCTCGGCGGTGCGGGACGTCGCGCGGGCCCTCGGCTACTCGCCCGGCCAGCAGGACGCCTGGAGCAAGGAGATCGAGCGCTGGGGGCCGTTGCCGGAGGACTCCGAGATCCCCGAACCGGTGCGGGAACTGGCCGACGAGCTGCTGGGTTTCCCACGGCATCTGGGCATCCACTCCGGTGGGATGGTGATCTGCCACCGGCCGGTCGGCGAGGTCTGCCCGGTGGAGTGGGCGAGGATGCCCGGCCGCACGGTCCTGCAGTGGGACAAGGACGACTGCGCGGAGGTCGGCCTGGTCAAGTTCGACCTGCTGGGGCTCGGCATGCTCTCGGCGCTGCACTACGCGATCGACATGACCCTCGAACACCACGGGATCGCGGTCGACATCGGCGAGCTCGACCTGAACGACGACGCGGTGTACGAGATGTTGCGGCGGGCCGACGCGGTCGGGGTGTTCCAGGTGGAGAGCCGCGCGCAGCTGGCCACGTTGCCGAGGTTGAAGCCGCGGGAGTTCTACGACCTCGTGGTGGAGGTGGCGCTGATCCGGCCGGGCCCGATCCAGGGCGGTTCGGTGCATCCGTACATCCGGCGCCGGAACGGGTTGGAGGACTGGGACTTTGAGCATCCGTCGATGGCCGGCGCCTTGAAGAAGACCCTCGGCGTTCCACTGTTCCAGGAGCAGCTGATGCAGTTGGCGGTCGACGTCGCGGGGTTCTCCGCGGCCGAGGCGGACCAGCTGCGGCGGGCGATGGGGGCCAAGCGTTCCGAGGAGCGCATGGAACGGCTTCGGGGTCGGTTGTTCGAGGGAATGGCAGCGAAGGGCATTTCTGGAGAGCTGGCCGAGCGGATCTACCACCGGATGCTGGCTTTCGCGAACTACGGCTTCCCGGAGAGCCATGCCCTGAGCTTCGCGCTGTTGGTGTTCGCCAGCGCGTGGTTCAAGCACTACTACCCGGCGGTGTTCTGCGCCGCGCTGCTCAAGGCGCAGCCGATGGGCTTCTACTCGCCGCAGTCGTTGGTCGCCGACGCCCGCCGGCATGGAGTGCGGGTGCGCGGGCCGGATGTCAACGCGAGCCGCGCCCAGGCCGATCTGGAGCCGGACGCCGACAGCGAGGGCAAGCGAGCGGTGCGCCTTGGGTTGGCTTCCGTGCGCAAGCTCGGCGAGAGTGCCGCCGAGCGATTAGTCATGGAGCGCGCGGAGAACGGCCCGTACGTCGACATGGCCGATGTGGCGCGCCGAACGCAGCTGACTGCTGCGCAGATGGAGGCGTTGGCGACGGCCGGCGCGTTCGACTGCTTCGGCCTGTCCCGGCGGGAGGCGTTGTGGAATGCCGCCGCCGCTGCAGGTGATCGGCCGGATCGGTTGCCGGGCACCACCGCGTCGGCCGCCGCACCGGCGCTGCCGGGAATGGACGGCGTGGAGATGGCTGCCGCGGACGTTTGGGCCACCGGGGTGTCGCCGGACAGCTTCCCACTGCAGTTCGTCCGATCCAGATTGGACGAACTGGGCGCGCTCCCGGCGGAGCGACTGTCCGAAGTGGAGCACGGTGCCCGGGTGCTGGTGGGTGGCGCGGTGACCCATCGGCAGCGACCGGCCACGGCGGGCGGCATCACGTTCCTGAACCTGGAGGACGAGACCGGCATGGTCAACGTCATGTGTTCACCGGGTTTGTGGGCGCGCTACCGGAAAGTCGGGCGTACCAGCGCCGCTTTGCTGGTGCGCGGAATCGTCGAACGAGCGGAAGGAGTGATCAATTTGAGAGCTGACCGGCTGCAGAAACTGGAAGTGCGCATCCCCTCGACCTCGCGCGACTTCCACTAGCTGCGGCGAGCCTCGCATCTCGCTGGTGACTGCGGCCACCGAACCGGGCGTCGACCATGCCCGACCGGCAGCGGAAGGACACTTCTCCCTCCCAGAGTGTTGTTCCCCGATCTGACCGGCGGGCACCGGAACGCCAAGAGCCCGGGCACGACGTGCGTGCCGGCATGCCGTGCCCGGGCCCATCCGGCCCCGCCGTTCGCCGCGTCCTGCTGGAAGGAAGCGGGCCGGTGCTGTGGAGAAATTCGGAACTGTCGCCGCGATATGCCGGAGGCCGAGGTCGCCACCGAAGGCTCAACACGTTGATGGAACGGGGATCTCTCGTCGTTGGCGCAGGGATGCCCGGCAGTGTGAATGAGCACGCGCAGAGCGGACCTCGTGCTACTGGTAGCCGCCAAGGACTTTCGGGGAGTGCTGCTCGGCTTTGGGGCTCTGGCGGCCGAGTCGCTGTGCTGGCCCTGGCCTCGGCCCGAATTCGTGAGCAGCAGCGTCAGGAGAAGTCGATCTTCGCGGCACCGGCCGCGTCGCAGGCCTCCAGATCGTCGACACCTGCTGACAATGTGGCGTCGATGATCGTGTCCAGTGCGTCGCGGGCGGCCAGGAGGCTGGCCACGGCTTCGTCGATGCGCTCACGTTCCCGGTTCAGGTCGGGCAGCATGCCGGAACAGGCCGGCGACAGGGTTTGCCCGTCGTTGACCATGCACGGCAGCAATTCGGAGATCGTCGCGGTGTTGAGTCCGGCGGCGAGCAGCATGCGGATGCCTCGCACCGTGGCGACGTCCCCTTCCGAGTACTCGCGGTATCCGCTCGGCCGTCGCGATGGCCTGATCAGCCCTTGTTGCTCGTAGTAGCGCAACAACCGGGGGCTGACCCCGGTTCGTCGGGCGAACTCGCCCATCCGCATGTGATGACCACCATGTCCAGTTGACTCTCACATCGATGTGACACAGCAGTCTAGCCAGCATGACGAACCAGCAATCGGCAATGCAGCAACACGCACCAGTCACCGTCGTCGGTCTCGGCCCCATGGGCCTGGCGCTCGCAGAAGCGCTTCTGGATCGCGGCCACCCCACGACCGTCTGGAACCGCACTCCCGAGAAGGCCGACGGACTAGTCGAGAAGGGAGCCCACCGCGCGGAAACTGTCCTCGAAGCGGTGTCAGCGAGCACCGTCGCGATCATCTGCCTCAAGGATTACGAGACCATGTACGGGGTATTCGACTCCGCAGCAGACGCTTTGCCGGGACGGGTACTGGTGAATCTCTGTTCCGGTACGCCGAGCGAGGCCGTTGCAGCGGTCGGCTGGGCGAACGGGAGCGGCGCCGAGTACCTCGACGGCGCGATCATGGTGCCGCCACAGCTCGTCGGCCACCCCGAATCCGTCTTCCTTTACAGCGGCTCGGAGGAAGTGTTCGGCGAGCATCGGGCGACGCTGGCGAGCATGGGTGACGCTCGTTTCCTCGGCACCGACCCGAGCCTGGCGGTGCTGCACAACACGGCTCTGCTCGGCCTGATGTACGCGACCATTAACGGCTTCCTGCACGCCACCGCCCTGGTCGGCTCGGCGAACGTCTCGGCGGTCGAGTTCGCCGATCTCGCCATCAACTGGTTCATGCCCGCGGTGGTGGTGAACTCGACCCTCGTCGAGCAGGCGTCCGATCTGGACCGAGGCAATTACCCCGGTGACCTCGGCACCATGGAGATGAACCTGAACGCGCTCGAGCACATCGCTCGGACCTGCGCGGAACAGGGCGTCCACGCCGACCTGCCGCGACAGATGGCGACGATCGCCGAGCGGCCGATCGCCGAGGGTTACGGCGACAAGAACTACCTGGCCGTGTTCGAGATCTTCAAGAAGGCGACGCGGGCTTGATGATCACCGTGCGCGAGCGGCGTGGTGCTTGGGCGATCAGGCGACGCCGCAGCGGCGGATCGCGAGCAGGGCGTAGGCGCGCGCGGCCCGTTCCAGCTCCGCGATCGCGACGTGCTCGTCGTGCGCGTGTGCGTAGCGGATGTCTCCGGGCCCGTACTGGAGCGTCGGAATTCCGGCGGCCGCGTAAAGCCGCAGGTCGGTTCCGTACGGGGCGCCCACCGCCGTTGGGTGGGCAGTTCCGGCCGTTGCGGCGGCGTCCTGGGTTTCGGCGAGCAGACGGTGTCCTTCGGGCAGCCGTCCGCTGGCGAACATCCCGCCGGGCCAGCTGACCCGCACCGGGTGTTCCGAGAGCCACGGGTCGGTGGTGCAGGCCTGCGCGATGGCGGTTTCGAACTCGGCTTTGGCGGCGGCGATCGACTCGTCGAGCCGTACGCCGTAGCGGCCTTCGGCGATCGCGAGGTCCGGCACCGTGCTGGCCCAGTCGCCGACTCTTGCCATGCCGATCGACAGCGGGTACGGCACTTCCAGGTGCGCGACCAGCGGATCGGGGTCGGCGTTGCGGCGGGCCTCTAGTTCGCGCAGGGCTGGGAGCAGGGCGGCGAGGTTGTCCAGCGCGCTCACACCGCGGTAGCGGGTGGAGCCGTGGGTGCTCTGACCGGCGACTTCGAGCCGGAACGTGAGCGAGCCGCCGTTCGCGGCCACGATCGTGCCCGAGCTCGGCTCGGCCAGGACGCACGCGGCACCGCGATGGCCTCGCTGGAGCGTCGCGAACGCGCCCAGCCCGCCGTCCTCCTCGCCGACGACGGTGTGCACGGCCACCGGCCGGGCGAGCTCGATCCCGGCCGCGCGCAGGGCCTGCAGCGCGCCGAAGATCGCGGCCAGCCCGCCCTTCATGTCGCAGGTGCCTCGACCGGCGGCGATGCCGTCCGCGACGCGCAAGGCGTACGGGTCGCGATTCGGCCACCGGTCGAGATCGCCGGGTGGGACGACGTCGGTGTGCCCGCAGAAGATCAGCGCGGGCTCCGGGCCGTCCCCGTGCACGCCGACGCAGCCGTAGGCGACGTCGCGGTCGGCCTCCTGCCCGGGGAAGCCCGGCTGCTCGGCGAGGGCCGGGACATCGATGCGCCAGTGGTCCACCCGGTGCCCCAGCGCGCCCAGCTTGTCAGCGCACCACTGCTGGGCGTCGTGTTCGCCGGTGGTGCCGCCGACGCTCGGAATCGCGACGAGTTCTCGCAGGTCGTCCAGAATCCCGTTCACGTCCACCGCGTCGAGCGCGCGAAGTTCGAGGTCGGAGGGGGTATGTGCGCCGTTCACGTTTCGAGTGTGTCGCATGCGTCCAACGGCTCGACGCGCGCCCACTACCATCTCCGCGTGGCCGAAGGCGACAAGACCGAGCGGGAATTCGAGATCGGCAAGGACGGACTGGGCGGCATCGTCGTGGGCATGGACGGCAGCCCGGCGAGCTTCCACGCCGCGGCGTGGGCGGCCGGCCTGGCCAGGCGGGAGCGTGCCCGCCTGGTGCTGGTCTACGTCGAGGCAGTGGGCGGCGTCGCCTACTGGTCGCCGATGGGCGTAGCGGTGGCCAGCGAGGCGGCCGAGAGTCTGGTGGAGGAGCTGAAGAAGGAAGTCGTGTCCCACCTGAAGTGGGTGGACATCGATTGGGACTTCGTGCACCACCGCGGCGATCCGGCGGTCGGCCTGGAGCAGGTCGCCGAGCAGTACCGGGCGGATCTGATCGTGGTCGGCCGATCCCGTCGGCGAGGCGGCCTGCTCGGCACCGTGCCGGCGACGCTGGTGGTCGAGGCGGTCCGGCCGGTCGTGGTCGTGCCTTGAGCTCTCACGAGCCCGGAGTCAGCACGAGGTAAGCGAAGCCGAGTGCGCCGCGGTATCCGCGCAGCCACCCGGTGCGGTGCTCGTCGGCCAGGGCGCGGACTTCTTCGCGCCCGGCCGCGGTGGGGTTGTTCAACAGCCACTTCTCCAAGGCGCCGCACCAGCGGGATTCGAAGCTGTCCCACTCGTCGGTGCTGGCGGTCGCCAGCCGCAGCATCCGGAACCCGCATTCCTCGGTGAGCTCGACCAGGTCGGCGAGCGACAGGTCCACGCCGAGGTCGTCCGGCATTGGCGTCGTCTCCCGGAAGGCCTCGCCGAAGAGCAGCCGACCACCGTGCCGCAGTCGCGGCCGGATCGCTTCGAGCGCCTGCCGGGTGCCGCCCCACGCATGGCTGCTGCCGACCGAGATGACGACGTCCGCGGTTCCGTCCCAGCTTCCGGCATCGCTCTGAACGAACCGCGCCCGCTCAGCGACACCACGAATCTCGGCGTTGTGGCGGCCCCGGGACAGCTCCTCGCCGGTGGTGTCGATGCCGATGCCGGTCGCGCTCGGCTCCGCTTCGAGCAGCCGCAGCAGCAGCTCCGCCCACCCGCAGCCGAGATCGACGACCTCGGCGGAGTTCAGCGGCGCCAGCGCGGCGATGAGCTCTTCTGCGCGGGCGTCCGACATCGGCGCGTTGAAGTCGAGGTCTGCGTGTGCGAGCAAAGTCGGATTCACCCGGCGCAGACTGGCAGAGCCGTCCGCCGGGTGCCACGGATTATTCTGCTCGCGACGATCGGCTATTAATGTTCAGCGGTGGGACAGGATGTTGACCACCGTTCCGCTGGGGTCGCGGCAGAAGAAGCGGCGGACGCCCCACGCCTCGTCGGTAAGCGGGTGCACGATCTCGCGGCCCTCCTGCACGGCTTGCTCGTGAGCCGCGTCGACGTCGTCGACTTCGATGGAGATGTCCGGGTGCGCCGGTGCCGTGGCGTCCTCGCTGATGATGCTGATCTGGCGCTGCGGATCGTCAGGCGCGCTCACGGTGACGATCCAGCCGAGGTCCATGACGACCTGGAAGCCCAGGGCGTCTACGTAGAAGTCGCGGGTCGCCGCGAGGTCGTCGGCGTGGATGTTGGGTACGACTCGGCGCACGCGCACGGTGCCTCCAGGAGGGTCGGTGTCACGTGCCACTCTAGGAGTCATGACGAGCGTGGTCGGCGAGGATTTCCAGGACGCGGTGCTGACGGACGAGCAGTGGGAGGGCCGGACCTTCGAGCGCTGCGACTTCACCGACGCCGATCTGACGGGCTTGAGCACCCGCAACTGCGTGTTCTCCGACTGCGTCTTCACCGGCACCGATCTCAACGGTTCCAAGCACGTCGCGACGGCGTTCCGGTCGTGCAAGTTCGAGCGCACCGTGTTCGGGAAGTCCACCATGGACGGATGCAGCCTGCTCGGGTCGAGCTTCGTGGACTGCCGCCTGCGCGCCTGGACGTTGCGAGAGACGGATCTGACGCTGGTCGGCATGGGCAAGGCGGACCTGCGAGGCCTGGATCTGCGCGGAATCCGATTCCGGGAGGCCAATCTCGTCGAATGCGATCTGCGTCGCTGCGATCTCCGCGAGGCGGATTTCACCGGCGCACGCATGCTCAGCGCCAGGCTGGATGATGCCGATCTGCGCGACGCCCGGATCGATGCCGATGCCCTGGTGCAGGCGAAGCTCTGGGGCGCCCGAATCGACACGATGACGGCACTCGCATTCGCCGCCGCCCACGGCCTCCGCGTCGACTGACCGGCCGCACGACGCCGCCAGGGTGTCCGGGGCCGAAACTGGAAGCCCCAGGCGGGGCATCGCGATCCTCGAATTCCGAAAGGGCCTGCGAGGTGTGGAGCATGTCGCAAGGCAGGTGACGGGGTGGCCGGTCGGTGCGTGGGGAGGGGGCCGCACCGACCGGCCCGCAGGGGACCGGCGCCGGAGGTCGGGGGCGCGTCGGCTGCCGGGCCCGAGGTTTCGGGGCTCAGAGCCGGTGGAGGGCTTCGAGGATTCGGCGTTGGATCTCCGGTGGCGGTGGCCCGGAGCCATTCGTGTCCGATGTGGACTGGCGGAACCCTTCGGGATCGCGGAGGCGGTGGCGGCCGCCTCGTTGACGTTGTTGTCGTTCGGCCTCGGCTTCTGCGATGAGCTGCCAGACCGTCAAGGCTCCGTCGCCGCCTCCGGCGTGTTGCGGCCGGTAGGACTTCCAGTGCATGGCGAGGAGGAGCAACGTCGGGGCGGCGACGATTGCGGCGATGGACGGGAGCATGGCGAACATTCGGATGATCCTTCCGAGTAGGTGCTAGTCGGAGCCTTTTCCTTGAGCAGCAGGGAGACCTCGTCCAGGGCGGTGGTGACTGCGGAGAAGTCGTCGGCGTCGAGGTGTCCTGCGCCGACCTGAAAGGCGACGTCGTCGAGTAGCCATTGGGTTCGCCGCAGCGGCACGGCCAGCGCTGCGTTCTCAGCGCCCATTGCGTCGCGACCGACGCCCGATCGTGTTGAGGCGAGCGGAACTTTCGTTGCGCCCTTCGGCGCGAAAGTTCGTTCGCTCGGAACTGCAGATGCGAGATGTTGCGCGATCCGGTGCGCTTCCGCGTTGCAGTCATCGCACGTGGACCACAGCCAGCCCAGCTCGGTGTTGTCGGCCGACAAGTGTTGCCGGCACAGGGTTGTCACGTCCATGCTGGTCGGATAGCCGCCGCCTGGGCGGGAATCCAGGCTCGCGTGTCGCTGGCCATCGGCCGGAACCCAGTGGAACGGGTAAGGCATCGCCATCACCATCTCGGGCGGAAAACCCGCCGCAGCAAGGAAAAGTCATCGGACGCCCGCCCCGCCGGAATGTCCCCGTGAACCAGTCGAGGCGGGGCGATGTGATCCACAGTGGCGCATGAAAACTTCTCATGCAATCAAACCTGTGTGATTACATAGAATGATCGCTCAATCGTGGAACTTCCTTGTGTGATGACATGACATAGCCTTCAGATGTCTCGAACATTGGGAGATCAGCGATGAGCGAAGACGGGCCAGGTCCGAACGTGCGGCGCCGTCAACTAGGCCGGGAATTGCGGAAGTTGCGCGAGAAGGCCGACATGACACTCAAGGAGGCAGCGAAGTTCGCAGGTCTGACGAGCACCACGATCAGCCGGATCGAAGGCGGCAAGCAGACGATCCTGACGCGGAACGTGCGACTGCTCTGCCAGTGCTATGAAGTCGGTGCGTCGATGCTCGACACGCTGATCCGCTTGGCCGAGGAATCCAACGAACGCGGCTGGTGGACGGACTTCAGCGATAGTCTCCCGGACTGGTTCGAATCCTTCGTCGGCCTCGAATCCGACGCCGAGGAAGTTTGGCGGTACTCGCCGAACTTCATCGATGGTCTGTTGCAGACCCCGGAGTACGCCGCTGCCTTCCTAGAGCTGGTTCCAAAGGCGACCGAGAAGATCATCAAGCAGCAAGTCGACTTCCGTCGTGCACGTCAGGATCGAGTCAATCGAGAAGACAGTCCGACCAAACTGCGTGTGGTGCTCGATGAAGCGGCGCTGCGCCGGACGGTCGGCGGCGTCGACGCGATGCGTGACCAGATCGGCCACCTCGTCGAGCTTGCCGAACGGCCCAACATCACGATCCAGGTCGTGCCTTTCGACGCGGGCGCATACCTCGGCATGCAGAGCCCGTTCCACCTGCTTCGGTTCGCCGAGGGATTCGATGACATGGACGCCGTGTATCTGGAGAACCAGCGGGGTGCGATCTGGATGGAGCGCCCTACGGACATCAAGTACTACATCCGGCTCTTCGAGCGGATGACCGAAGTCGCGCTCGCGCCGGATGAAACCGCGGATTTCATGGATAGCCTTGCTTCGTCCCTGTGAACACGCCTGAGGGAGAAGCGCGACGTGACGGATCTTTCCAGCGCCTTATGGCGAAAAAGCACGCACAGCACTGAGCAAGGCACCTGCGTGGAGTTGGCGTTGAATGTGCCGGGAGTTGGCGCGGTGCGGGATTCGAAGGCCCCGGACCAGGGAGCTTTGGTGTTCCGTCCCGCCCAGCTGCACGGGTTCCTCGCCGCGGTGAAGTCGGGCCGCTTCGATCGCTGAACGAACGAAGGGCGCCTTCGACCGTGCCGGTCGAAGGCGCCCTTCGCGCTGGATCGGTTATTCCATGGGCGGGCGGTCGTTGGCCGGCATTTCGGCCAGGGTGCCGTCCGCGAGCAGGTCGCCGATCGTCGTCGGGAGCACGAACGCCGTGCCGCCGCCGGGCTGTTCGAACCACGGCACCGCCGTTCCGCGCAGCGCCTGGATCGGTCGCTGCACCCGGTACGCGAAGTACGAGCGGTTCGACCACTGCGGCGGCAGCGAACGGTGCGTGTACGGCGTGCGGATCGCGTACGTGACGTTGCCGTTCGGCTCGCCGAACCGGTCCAGTTCGGTGCCCGGCTGCAACATCACGATCCGGCGGTCCCGGTACAGCGTCAGCGGCGGCTCACCGCTGAGCGGCTGGATCTGCTGACCACCTTGCGGCTGCGCGCCGGGCTGCCCGCCCGGCGGCTGGCCCGGCTGCCCGCCCTGCGGCGGACGCGGCGGAGCCTGCCGCGGCGGGCCAGCCATGCCGGGCCCACCGGGGCCCGGACGCCGCTCCGCGCCGCCGGCCGGCCCCTGCGCGGGTCCGGCCTGGGGCACAGGCGCTCCGCTTTCGCGGCGCGGCTGGCGCTTCGGCAGCGGCGGCGGTGCGCCCGGCCCGCCGACCGGCGGCTGCACGGGCTGCCCGACCGGCGGCGACGGCGGAGCCGCCGGAGCCGACTGAGGCGGTGCGGGACGGTCCATCCGCGGGGCGGGCTGGAACCGGGTGGCTTCTTCTCCCGCCGGGGCAGGGGTGTCCTGCGGCGGTTCTTGCGGTCCGCCCGCCGGGTCCTGGTTCGCGGTGAACAGCGGGTTCGCCCCGCCGTGATCCGGTTCCGGTGCCGGTCGTTGCGGCAGCTCAGCCGGTTCCGCCGCGGAACGCTGCGGCAGATCGCTCACCTCTGCGGAGCGCTGCGGAAGGTCGGAGACCTCCGCCGCCGCTCGCTGCGGCAGGTCGGCGACCTCCGGTGCCGAGCGCTGTGGCAGGTCGGCGACCTCCGGTGCCGAGCGCTGTGGCAGGTCGGCGACCTCCGGTGCCGAGCGCTGTGGCAGGTCGGCAACTTCCGGTGCCGAGCGCTGTGGCAGGTCGGCAACTTCCGGCGCCGAGCGCTGCGGAAGGTCGGAGACCTCCGGCGACCGCTGCGGCAAGTCCGGCGCGGAACGCTGCGGCAGCTCGGCCGGCAGCGCAATCGCGTCGACCGGTTCCGGCGCAGGCCGGTCCATCAGGAGGCTGCCCAGCAGGTACGCCGCGGCGTGGTCGACGCGGGCGAACCGGACGTCCTCGCCGTCGTCGGAACCGGCGGTGACGACCCAGTCCGCCCCGTCCTCCAGCAGGCAGCGTGCGTCCGGGCTGTGGCTGCCGATGCGGTAGCCGCCGCCGTCCACCTGGTGGTCGGTGAGCCGGTCGTGCAGCTTGGCCAGCACTTCCTGGGTGTCCGGTGCGTCGGTCTCGTCGAGCACGTGCCGGGATCCGCCCGATGGCTCGGGCTCGGCGAACGACTCGTCGGCCTCGTCGTCGAGGTCGGGTTCCGGGTCGGCCGCCGGTTCGGCGTAGTCCTGCGGCTCGCGGTCGAACTCGCGGTCGGGTTCACCGTCGAGGTCGTCGGCGGGCTGGTCGAGCAGCTCGCTGACGGCCGCGTCGCGGGTGGCCTCGTCGACCTCGGTCAGCTGGAAGGCGCGCCGGCGGATGTGCTCGACGAGTTCGGCTTCCGGCGGCACCCCGTACTGCGTCAGGTAGAAGGCGATGGCGCCCGGCCACAGCCAGGTGCCGTCGGTGTGCCAGGTGCCCGGGACGGACGCGGCGCGCTCCGGGTCGAGCTGGTCTTCCTCGTCATCGCGGGAGGCCAGCACGATCGGGGCGTTCTCCAGGTACTGGCGCAGCACCCCGATTTCTTCGGTCGGGATCGGCTCGCGGTCGGCGACGACCGGGCGGCCCTGCTCGTCGTAGTCGTCGAAGACGTTGGCGACCTGGAATCCGCTGTCCGGCTCGTCGATCCCCGGCTCCGGGATCGGCGTTTCGGCGATGGCGGGTTCGGCGGCCGGTGGGGCCTCGGGCTCGATCGGGTCGACGACCGGTGCCGCGACGATCGGCGGCTCGACGATCGGTGCCTCGGCGACCGGCGGCTCGGCGACGTGCGATTCCGCGACCGCCTGCTCAGCGGTCGATAGCTCGGCGGACTGGGACTGGGCGGTGCCGTCGAAGCGCTCCCGCATCCAGTCCGGGATGTTCTCCTCGGCGCGCGGGTAGCGACGCAGCTCGTCGACGTACGCGGCGCGCGGCAGCGGGCGCTGCCACTGCGGCTCGGAATCGAAGTTGATATCGATCCGGTAGCTCGACGGGCGCTCCACGACGTAGAGGGCGCTGAGCCAGGTGCCCACATCGGGGCGGTACATGCCTTCGCGCAGGCGCTCGAAGATCTCCTGCAGTTCGATCGGCGGCTCCCAGGGGTGGGAGCTGCCGTCCTGAGCGGCGACCTCACCCAGCAGGTCGTGGTACTCACCGGTGGCGCGGTACTCCACCGTGATCTCCTGCCAGTCCTCGGGAGCGCCCTGTAACAGCAGAACCCCGATCCTGCGGGCGATCTGCTCCTGCTCTTCCGGACTGATCGCTGTCGGACGCGACATGGGTGACATCCTCCCCCTCTCGACGAGGCAACCCGACTCCACCCCGCCAAGACGCTACTCGACGCGGGTGCGGCCATGTGCGCTGTGTGCGAGTTCGGTGCCGTTGATCCAGCACACGTGCTCGCGCACAAGATCCTTGTCACAGCGCGCGGTGATCTCGTCACGAAAGCCTGCCTGTTGGGCGGCCGGATGAACATCACACCACCAGGTGTATCGATCAGCGGCGCCCGGTCGGCGGCGGACGGTCGACGAAATTAGGTAGCGGCACGGGCGTGCCAGAAGTCAGAGTGAGGCACGTGCTGCGTCCCTACCGACTTCTCGCGGCGGTTCCGCATGCCTCGAACCTGATGGCGTTCAGCCTGCTGGGGCGCCTGCACATGCCGGCGCTCGCGATGGTGCTGGCCTTCTTGGTCGTCGACTGGACCGGCTCGTACGCCATCGGCGGCGTCATCGGGATGACCGTGACGGCCGGCCAGGCCATCGCCGGACCGCTGCGCGGCCGGGCCGCCGACCGCAGCTCGGCGCCGAAGCTGTTGGTCCTGACCGGCCTGGGCTCCGGGCTCGGGATGGCGGCGCTGGTGCTGGTGACCCGCTGGGTGGAGCCGTCGCAGTGGTGGCTGATCCTGCCGGTGGCGGTGCTCACCGGGCTGTCGCACCCGCCGATCACCCAGGTCGGCCGGGCGATCTGGCCGCGGCTGACCGACGGTCCGGCGCGGGAGGCGGCCTTCGCGGTGGAGGCGACGATGCAGGAGCTGCTGTTCGTCGTCGCGCCGATGCTGGCGACCTTCGTGGTGGCGATTTGGGGGCCGGCCGTCGCGATGCTGGCCTGCGCGGCTTGGGCGGCTCTCGGGGCGGTGATCTTCGCGGCGGCGTTGGTGCGCGCCGGGCTGCGCGAGGCGCCGGGAGAAGGCGCGAGCGGCGCTCGCGGGGCCGGGTCGCTGTTCCGGGTGCGCGGCTTCACGTCGCTGCTGATGTTCTACGCCTTGCTGGTGGGCGGCCTGATCTCGATGGACCTGGTGCTCGTCGGCTGGGCCCGGGAGCGCGGTGCGCCGGAGCTGGCGGGGCTGCTGGCCATGGTGTGGGCGGTCGGGTCGTTGACCGGTGGCCTGGTGTCGGGCGGTTTCGCGGCGCGACCGCGGCTTTGGCTGCGGGTTCTGCTGAGCGCGTTGGGAATGGCCGCGCTGGTGCCGGTGCTGCCGCCGATCGCCGATCCGGGCTCGCCGTGGCTGGTCGGCGTGATCTTGCTGGTCGGTGGCACCGCGATCGCGCCGACGTTGGCCGCCTGCAACGGGCGGATCGCGGACTTGGCGCCCGCCGCGCGGCGCAGCGAGGCGTTCGGCTGGCTGGCCAGCGCCACCACGCTGGGCGGGGCGCTCGCTTCGCCGCTGGCGGGCTGGATGCTCGACCTCTCCGGCCCGGCGGCGGCCGCCGCGATCGCGGCCGGGTTGGCCTTCCTGGGCTTCGGGTTTGTCGTACATCACAGCGCCCGGGCGTCGCGTGCGCCGCGGGAGAGCGAGCAGACTGCGATTACGTGACTGTTTCAGCGCTGCGACACCAGGATGACCGGCCGACGACCCGGGAACGGATGCTCGGCATGGCCGGCGCGGCCGGGGTCGGGGTGTTGCTCGCGATCCAGGCGCGGATCAACGGCGCGCTCGGCATGCGGATGGACGATGGAATCGCCGCCGGGCTGATCTCGTTCTGCTGCGGTTTCGTCGTGCTCCTGGCCGCCACCTTCGCGTTCCCGCAGGCCCGGCGTGGCTGGCGGAATCTGCGCACCGAACTCCGCAGGCCGGGTGGGCTGCGGCCGTGGCAGTGCCTCGGCGGCGTGTGCGGCGGATATCTGGTGTTCACCCAGGGGATGGCGGCGGCCGCGCTCGGCGTCGCGATGTTCACCGTCGCGGTGGTGGCCGGGCAGGTCAGCAGCGGGCTCGTCGTCGACCGGCTCGGGTTGGGCCCCGCAGGGCCGCAGCACGTGACGCCCGCGCGGCTGCTGGGAGCGGGGCTTGCCGTGGTGGCGGTGGTGATCGCGGTGTCCACGAAGTTGGGCAGCAGCGAGGCCAGCTGGCTGGTGCTGTTGCCCGCGCTCGCCGGGATCGGGCTCGGCTGGCAGGCGGCGGTGAACGGCCGGATGAAGCAGGCGGCCGACTCGGCGGTGTTCGCGGCCATGTTCAACTTCGGCATCGGGATGACCGCCCTCGCGGTGGCCTTCGCGGTCGAGGTCGCGCTGCGCGGCCTGCCGCACCTCCCGGCCGAGCCGTGGCTCTACACCGGCGGTTTCCTGGGGATCTTCGTGATCGGTGGGTCGGTGGCGCTGGTGCGCTTCACCGGCGTGCTGGTGCTCAGCCTGGGCATGATCGCCGGTCAGCTGGTCGGTGCGCTGCTGCTCGACGTGTTCGCCCCGGCCGCCGGGACGGGCATCTCGGCGTCCACTGTGCTCGGCGTGCTGCTCACGCTGGTCGCCGTCGGCGTGGCGGCATTGCCGGACCGGGCGGGACGCGCTGCGCGTCGTCTGCCACGATAAACAGCCGTGAGCGCGACGATTCTGGACGGCAAGGCCACCAAGGACGCGATTTTCGACGAGCTGCGGCCGCGGGTCGCCCGGCTCACCGAGCTGGGACAGGCCCCCGGGCTGGCCACGGTGCTGGTCGGCGATGACCCGGGTTCGCAGTCTTACGTGCGCGCCAAGCACAACGACTGCGCCAAGGTCGGCATCAAGTCGATCCGCAAGGACCTGCCCGCCGACGTCAGCCAGGCCGACGTCGAGGCGGTGCTGGACGAACTCAACGCCGACCCGGCCTGCACCGGCTACATCGTGCAGCTGCCGCTGCCCAAGCACCTCGACGCGGGCCCGCTGCTGGAGCGCATCGCACCGGAGAAGGACGCGGACGGGCTGCACCCGATCAGCTTGGGACGCCTGGTGCTCGGCGAGGAGGCGCCGTTGCCGTGCACGCCGCGCGGCATCATCGAGCTGCTGCGCCGCTACGACGTGCCGCTGAACGGCGCGCAGGTCGCCGTCGTCGGCCGCGGCATCACGGTCGGCCGCCCGATCGGCCTGCTGCTCACCCGGCGCAGCGAGAACGCCACCGTCACGCTCTGCCACACCGGCACCAGGGACCTCGCCGAAGAGGTGCGCCGCGCGGACATCGTCATCGCGGCGGCCGGCAAGCCGCACCTGATCACGGCCGACATGGTCAAGCCGGGCGCGGCGGTGCTGGACGTCGGTGTGAGCCGCACCGATGCCGGGCTGGCCGGCGACGTGCACCCGGATGTCGTGCAGGTCGCCGGGTTCGTGTCGCCCAACCCCGGCGGTGTCGGGCCGATGACCCGCGCGATGCTGCTGTCCAACGTCGTCGAGGCCGCGGAGCGCAACGTCGGCTGATTCGTGCCGGGTGGTTTCGCGTGGAACCACCCGGTTTTGGCCCACCACCACGGGAGGAACGGCGTGAGCGAACGGTTCGGCGGCAGGTCGCGCCTGTCGGTGCACGTGCCGTTCGGCCTGGTGCTGCTGATCGCGCTGATCGGGCTGCTGCTGGTCGCGCTGGGGCATTGGCGGCGGGGTTCGGTGCTGCTCGGCGTCGCGCTGCTGATCGCGGCGGCGATGCGCGCCGTGATCCCGTCGGAGCGGACGGGGCTGCTGACGATCCGCAGCCGCGCCGTGGACGTCCTGGTCTACAGCGGGTTCGGCTTGGTGATCATCGCAGTGGCGATGACCATCAAGGGCGGACTGCTGGGCTGAGCGCCCGTAGGCTTGCTCGTCGTGCGCATCGACCACCGGGCGGATGAGCCGGTTCGTTCCGGAATCCCGGAACACGGCCGGATTCCGCGCTACTACGCGGCGAAGATCGAGCTGCTCGAACTGGTCGAGGAGCTGGGCGAAGGAGCCGCGCTGCCCGCGGAGCGGGAGCTCGCCGAGCGGTGCGGGGTCTCACGGGTGACGCTGCGGCAGGCCGTCACCGAGCTGGTGCTCGAAGGCCGGCTGATGCGGCGGCAGGGCAGCCGCACCGTCGTGGCGCCGCCGAAAATCGTGCAGCCGCTGGCGTTGGCCAGCTACACCGAGGGCGTTCGGGCGCAGGGCAAGGAGCCCGGCCGGACGGTGATCACCGTCGAGCCGCGGTCGGCCGATCCGCGCTTGGCGGCGGATCTCGGGCTGGCACCAGGGGACGAAGTGGTGCACCTGGAGCGGGTGCTGCTGGCCGATGGCGAGCGGGTCGGGCTGGAGTCGAGCTACCTGCCGAGGCAGCGTTTTCCGGAGCTGCTGGGGGAGTTCGACCCGACCGGTTCGCTGTACGCGTTCCTGCAGGAGAAGCTGGGCGTGCGGTTCGGCGAGGCCGAGGAGCGCATCGAGACGGTGCTCGCGACGCCGCGCGAAGCGCTGCTGATCGGCACCAATCCGGCGACGCCGATGATCCTGCTGCACCGGCGCTCGTGGACGCCGGACGGCGAGCCGATCGAGCGGGTCCGCTCCCTGTTCCGCGGCGACCGCTTCAGCCTCGTCACCCGCCTCCGCGACTGAAATCCCCTCGGGCGGCCGGGTTTCCGCTGGTGAACACCCGTGCGTACTTTTGGTCGCTATAGCAACCAAAAGTACGCACGGCAGCTGACCAGGCCGAACCTTTCTCCTGGCGCATCGAAAATA
This sequence comes from Saccharopolyspora sp. NPDC050389, assembly GCF_040655595.1. Taxonomy (NCBI): domain Bacteria; kingdom Bacillati; phylum Actinomycetota; class Actinomycetes; order Pseudonocardiales; family Pseudonocardiaceae; genus Saccharopolyspora; species Saccharopolyspora sp. NPDC050389. The sequence goes on along the minus strand of NZ_JBFAKG010000035.1, from coordinate 19,786 downwards.
ACGAATAGATAACTGATCTAGTCCTTCTGGTGGTGTTCACCTGGGGTTCGCCGGGCCTGCACTGGCTATTCGTCGGCGGCCGCGAGCGTGTGCGACGTGCGAGTTCTGATTGTTGGCGGCGGCGTGCTGGGCACCATGCACGCGCTGCGGGCCCTGGAACGGGGCCACGAAGTGGTGCACCTGGAGCGCGAGGCCGAGGCCCGTGGCGCCTCGGTCCGGAACTTCGGGCTGATCTGGGTCAGCGGCCGGGAAGCCGGCCCGGACCTGGAGGTCGCGATGCGCGCCCGCCAGGACTGGGAGCGCATCGCAGCGGACGTGCCCGAGCTCGGCTTCCGCGGCAACGGTTCGCTGACCGTGCTCCGCACGCCGGCCGAGCTGGCGGTCGCCGAGGACTTCGTCGCCCGCCCGGACGCCGCCGAGCGCGGCACGAAGCTGCTGGACGCAGCCGAGGCGAGGACGCTGAACCCGGCGCTGCGCGGCGAGATGCTCGCTGCGCTGTGGTGCGAGCAGGACGGCGCCGTCGAGTCGCGGATCGCGCAGCCCGCGCTGCGCGCGCACCTCGCCAAGACCGGCCGCTACGCATGGCTGCCCGGCCGCGAGGTTCGCGACGTCGCCGAGGGCTGGGTGCGGGATGACACCGGCGAGCGGCACGAGGCCGACGTCGTGATCCTCTGCACCGGCGCGGCCCTCGGCGGTCTGGTCCGGGAATTGCGGCCGGAGCTGCCGGTGCGTCGGGTGCGGCTGCAGATGATGCAGACCGATCCGCTCGGCGAAACCCTGACGACCTCGGTCGCCGACGCCGACAGCATGCGCTACTACCCCGGCTACCGCGGGGCGTCGCTGGACGCGCTCAACGCCGCCGAGTCGCAGCCGGAGGTGGCGGCGGACAACGGCATGCAGCTGCTGATGGTGCAGCGAGTCCACGGTGGACTGACCATCGGCGACACCCACGAGTACGAGGCGCCGTTCGCCTTCGACGTCCACGAAGATCCCTACGAGCACCTCAAGCAGCGCGCCGAGGAACTGCTCGGCCGTCCGCTGCCGCGGATCGCCCGCCGCTGGGCCGGGGTTTACGCGCAGACCGCGGACAAGTCGCGCGTCGTACACCGCGAGCAGGTGCTGCCTGGCGTCTGGCTGGTGACCGGGCCCGGCGGGCGCGGCATGACCGGTTCTCCGGCGATCGCCGCCGACACCTGGCGGGAGATCGACGCATGATCAAGCTGGTAGTGCTGGACATGGCCGGCACCACGGTGGCCGACGACGGCCTGGTCGAGCGGGCGTTCACGCAGGCGATCGGCGAGGTCGGCATCGCCGGGAGCGCCGCCGCGTTCCCGGGCATGCTCGACTACGTCCGCCGCACCATGGGCGAATCGAAGATCACCGTCTTCCGGCATCTGCTGGGCGGCGACGAAGGCCTTGCGCAGCAGGCGAACCAGGCCTTCGAGCGGGCGTACGCCGAACGCGTCGCCGACGGCGGCTGCCGGGAGATCGACGGTGCCGCGGCGGCGATCCGGCGGCTGCGCGACAACGGCGTCAAGGTCGCCCTGACCACCGGTTTCTCCGAGACGACGCAGCACCAGATCCTCGACGCGCTGGGCTGGGGCGGGCTGACCGACCTGACCCTGACCCCGGCGCAGGCCGGCCGCGGCCGGCCGTTTCCCGACATGGTGCTCACCGCCCTGCTGCGGCTGGGCATCGATGACGTGCGCGAGGTCGCCACCGCCGGCGACACCGCTTACGACGTGCGTTCCGGCCTGCGCGCCGGGGCGTCGATCGTCGCGGGTGTGGTCACCGGCGCGCACGGACGCGCCGCGTTCACCGATGCCGGTGCCACCCACATCCTCGAATCCGTCCGGGAACTCCCCGAACTCGTACTGCCAGCAAAGGAAGATCAGCCGTGAAACGCATCAGCCGACTGGTCGTCGGACTCGCCGCGGTGGGCCTGCTCTCGGCGTGCGGGCCGAGCGCGGCCGAGCAGGGCGGCGAGTCCGACGAGCTCGTGTTCGCCGCCGTTCCGTCGGAGGAATCGGCCAGCCTGCAGCAGGATTACCAGCCGGTGCTGGACCTGCTGGCCAAGGAGACCGGCAAGAAGATCACCTTCCAGAAGGCCACCGACTACGCCGCGATCATCGAGGGCCAGCGCGCCGGGAAGATCGACATCGCGAAGTACGGGCCGTTCTCCTACGTGCTGGCCAAGAAGCAGGGCGTGCCCGCGAACGCGGTCGCCGGCCAGGTGGAGGCGAAGGGCGAGCAGCCCGGCTACCGCTCCTACGCGATCACCCGCCCGGACAGCGGGATCAAGTCGCTGGCCGACTTCCGCGGCAAGAAGGTCTGCTTCGTCGACCCGACCTCGACCTCCGGCTACCTGTACCCGAAGGCGGGCCTGCTGCAGGCGGGCATCAACCCGGACACCGACGTGCAGCCGATCTTCGCCGGCGGCCACGACGCCTCCGCGATCGCCGTCGCCAAGGGCGATTGCGACGCCGGGTTCGCCTACGACAGCATGGTCGACCGGCAGCTGATCCAGAAGGGCCAGCTGCAGCCCGGCCAGCTGACCGCGGTGTGGAAGTCGGTGGTGATCCCCGGCGACCCGGTGGCCATCTCCGACGACCTGGACCCGGCGCTGAAGGAGAAGATCACCGCCGCGCTGCGGGACAAGGCCAACAGCGATTACCTGAGCGCCAACGGGTTCTGCACCGGCGAGTGCAAGATCGGCGACGTCGACGGGTACGGGTTCGCCCCGGTCGACGACGCCTTCTACAACGGCATCCGCGAGGTCTGCGACGTGACTAAGGACAAGCAGTGCCAGTGATCGCCTTCGACCAGGTCAGCAAGTCGTTCGGCAGCGTGCAGGCGCTGGACGAGGTGTCACTCGATGTGCAGCGAGGCGAGGTCGTCGTGCTGCTCGGGCTTTCCGGATCGGGCAAGTCCACGCTGCTGCGCCACGTGGACGGGCTGCAGCGCGCGACCTCCGGAAGCGTCCGCGTGCTCGGCGAGGACGTCGGTGCGCTGCGCGGATTCCGCCTGCGAGCGCTGCGCCGCCGGGTCGGGTTCGTGTTCCAGCAGTTCCACCTCGTCGGATCGCTGACGGTGCTGGAGAACGTGTGCACGGGCGCGCTGGGCAGCCTGCGCGGCCCGCGGCTCGGCCTCTTCTCCTATCCGAAGCGGATTCGCTACGCCGCGATGGAGCAGCTGGAGCGGGTCGGCCTCACGCATCAGGCGTTGCAGCGCGCGGACACCCTTTCCGGCGGGCAGCAGCAGCGGGTCGCGGTGGCGCGGGCGCTGCTGCAGAAGCCGGAGGTCCTGCTCGCGGACGAGCCGGTCGCGTCGCTGGACCCGGATTCGGCGGCGCAGGTGATGAACCTGATCGCGGAGATCGGCCGGGAGGACGGGCTCACCGTGCTCTGCAGCCTGCACCAGGTCGACCTCGCGTTGAGCTGCGGGCATCGGATCGTCGGGCTGCGTTCCGGGCGCGTCGTGCTGGACACCCCGGTCGACGGGCTGAGCCGGGACGCGGCGATGGGGATCTACGCCAAGGTCGGATCGGCCGAACTCGCGACGACGGGGTGAATTCCGTGACCACGACAGCAGAAGCGCCGGCCCGCCCGACCGCGTCGGCGCCGCACCGCCGGACGCTGGCCCGGCCTCGTCCGGAGGGCGCGGCGGCGGCACTGGTCGTGTTCGCCCTGCTCGGGGCCTCGATCTGGGCGTTCAGCGACCTGCGGCTGAACCTGGCGACCATTGTGGACGGGTTCGGCAACGCGGCGGACTTCGCGGCCCGCACGCTGCCGCTGGACTTCCCGCCGATCGGCGAACTGCTCGGGCTGGCCGGGCAAACGCTGGCGATCGTGGTCTGCGCGACGCTGGTCGCGTCGCTGATCAGCGTGCCGGTGGCGGTGCTGGCGGCGCGCAACACCACGCTCGGCGGCGCCGGCCGGTTCGGCGCGCGCGTGGTGATCGTGGTGGCCCGCGCCGTGCCGGACGTGGTGTTGGCGATCGTGTTCTTCCGGATGTTCGGCTTCGGCGGGCTGACCGGCGTGCTCGCCATGGGCCTGCACTCGGTCGGCATGATCGGAAAGCTGTACGCGGACGCCATCGAGCAGGTCGACGAGGGGCCGCGCACCGCGATCCGCGCGGCCGGCGGCACCAGGCTGCAGCAGCTGGTCAGCGGCGTTCTGCCGCAGGTGCTGCCGTCGTTCGTGGCGACCTCGCTGCACCGGCTGGACATCAACCTGCGGGTGTCGGTGGTGCTCGGTTTCGTCGGCGTCGGCGGACTGGGGCAGGCGATCGCGGATTCGCTGCGCACCCTCGACTACCAGCGCGGGATGGCGTTGGCGTCGGTGGTGTTCCTGCTGTGCGTGCTGGTCGAAATCGTGTCCGGATCTATCCGCCAGGCGTTGCTGGGCGTGCGCGAGGAGCGGCCCGGCGGGGTGCTCGCGGCGCTGACCGGGCGCAAGCCCGGCGTGCGGGTGCCGCTTCAGCGGAGCGCCGGGCTCGTGAGCGGTGACTCCGGTTCTTACCGGAACGAGCACTCACGACCGTCGATCAGTCCTCAGTGGACGGCGGCCCGGCTGCGGCGCACCGGCTACTGGCTGCTGACCGCCTTGATCGTGGCCGCGTCTATCTGGGGCGCGGACATCTCGTTCGCCCAGTTCGAGCGCGCGATCACCAACTTCGGCCCGACGCTGGCGCTGTTCTGGCCGCCGGAAACCGGTGGCATCCTCGGCGAGCTGCTGGGCGAGCTGCTGGTGACCGTCCAGATCGCGCTGGCCGCGACGCTGATCGGCGCGGTGCTGGCGCTGCCGATTGGAGCGCTGGCGGCGGCCAACGTGGCGCCGAGCCCGGCAGTGGCGAAGTTCTTCCGCGGCGTGGTGCTTGCGGTTCGCGGTGTGCCGGAGCTGGTGCTGGCCATCGTGTTCGTGGTGATCACCGGGCTCGGCGCGGTCGCGGGCGCGTTCGCGCTGGGCGTCGGATCGGTGGGCCTGCTCGGGAAGCTCGTCGCGGATTCGCTGGAGGAGGTGGATCGCGGCCGCGAGCAGGCGCTGCGCGCGACCGGTGCGAACCGGCTCCAGGTGTTCTTCGCGGCGACGGTGCCGCAGGCGGCCCCGGCGTTCGTGGCGCACGTCCTGTACCAGCTGGACACCAACCTGCGCTCGGCGACGCTGCTGGGCCTGGTCGGCGCGGGCGGCATCGGCTACTACCTGCTGAACGCCTCGCGGGTCCTGGAATTCGGCGTGGTCACAACGGTTCTGCTGCTCACCTTCGCGGTGGTGATGCTCGTCGAGCTGCTAGCCCTCTGGCTTCGCAAGGTCCTCCACGCCTGACCGGGCGTTTCCGCTGGTCACGGGCCGTGCGCGTTTTGTGTCGCTATAGAGGCTGTTTCCAAACTCGATCTGCGTGGCGGTGCGGGTGGCGGAACCTCAGGCGCCTTCTCGCTGTGGGATCCCCGACATCATGAATGCCAATTCACCACGTCGGGGCTGTCCTCGCGAGAAGACACCTGAGAACCCGCGGCGGTGCAAGCGGCGTGGGTGGGCTAAGCGGCTGCGCGGCTTCAAAGACAAAGCCCCGCGTTACCACATCCGCACGTCACCACATCCAAAACAGGCGCTATAGCAGCACAAAACACTCACGGCCCGTGACCAGGCACGACGTATCCGGGCTCACTCCCACCAGAAGGACCAGGTGCGGCGGCCGCGGATCTCCTGGGCGTAGGCCTCGATGGTGCCCGTCTCCTGCAGGATCCGGTCCGGGCAGAAGGTCCAGTGCTCCGCGGCGACGGCCGCGGCGTGGTCCGGGTCCTGCGGCGGCGCCGCGACGCTCAGGTCCAGCCGGTCCGGGCCGAGGCGCAGCATGCGCGCCCCGAACCGCTCTTCCCAGCTGCGGGCCATCGCCGAGAGCCCGGCCGTGCGCGACACGTGGTTCGCCGCGCCGGACCAGCCCAGCGCCGTCAGCACGTCCGCGCCGCGCCGCACCGGCACGAGCGCGAGCCGCGTGTCGGCGTCGATGAAGCGCGGCAGCTGCTGGTTGGCCAGGACGTCCGGATCCGCCAGCAGGTTCCCGCCCTGCGCCGGCCCCGGGCAGTCGTATTCGAACGGCGCCAGCACTTCCAGGTCGTACGCCGGGCCGAGCTCGTCGTCGGCCTGCACCAGGCCGTCCCAGATCCGGGCCATCACGTCGACCACCCGCCAGCGGTCGATGTGTTCGAGCGGTTCCGGCGGCACGACGCCGACCGTGCACCGCTCCCCGTAAACCTCGTCGCTGTCGCACAGCAGCAGTGGCCACAGCCCGGTGATGCGATGCTCGGCGCGAAGGGCGGCGACGAGCTGCGGAGCCGGAGCGGCGTCGCTGATCCAGCACAGCGGGTTGGGGTTATCGGTGAGGGTGGTCTGCTCGGTCAGGACCTCACCGGGCGGTAGCGGGACGGAAACCCCTGTACCGGTGCCGAAAACCGCGGACAGGTCGGCAGGAGCCCCCGCTTGCCGGTCGTCTCGCAACACTTCACCGCCTCCTAGCCAAACACCCCTCGTCGCGGACCACCTTAGAGCCTGGCCTCGACCGGTTTCGCGTGGCGGTGCGCAGTCTGCGGCCGTCAAGCCCCGGCGCCATCCGGGGAAAGTCCGGGGACGAGCAGGATTCGCCCGGTCTGGGTGCCCGAGATGTGCAGGTCGAGCGCGCGCGCCGCGGATTCCAGCGGCAGCCGCGTGGCGACCAGCGGCCGCAACTGTCCACTGGCGACCATTCGGAGCAACCCGGCCAGATCCGTCCGGAACTGCGCGTTCGACTTGACGTAGTACGTGCGGGCGCGCCGGCCGCCGGTGCGCCCGAGCAGCCGCGCCAGCTCCCACCGGGCGAGCCGCCGGGTCAGGCCCAGGTAGGGCAGCCACCACGGTCCGGCGTCGTGCAGCGTCGCCGAGCTGCCGTAGGCGTGCAGGGAGCCGCCGGGCGCAAGGAGTCGCCATGACCGGTCCAGGCTCGCCGGGCCGAGCGGGTCGAAGATGGCGTCCACGCCGCCGGGCGCGAGCTCGGCCACGCGGGCGCTGACGTCCTCGGTGCGGTGGTCGATCAGCTCGATGCCGATGTCCCGCAGCGCTTCGTGCCGGCGCGCGGAGGCCGTCCCGATCATTCGGGCGCCGGCGGCGACGCCGAGCTTCGCCAGCAGGGTGCCGACGCCACCGCCAGCGCCGTGCACCAGCACCGTCTGTCCACTTCGGATCTTCGCGGCGCGGTGCAGCAGCTGCCAGGCCGTGACGCCGTTGAGGATCACCGCCGCCGCATCGGTGGCATCGACCTCGTCCGGCACGGAAACCAGTTCGCCGTCCCGGATTTCGGCGTACTCGGCCCACGCGCCGGTGCGCGGCATGGCCGCGACCCGCTGGCCCGGCCGCCACCCGGTGACCGACGAGCCGACCGCGACGACCTCGCCGACCAGGTCGTAACCGGGCACGAACGGGAACTTCGGCTGGGCCGGGTAGCGCCCGCGCAGCATCTGGACCTCGGCGAAGGACACCCCGGTGGCTTCGACCCGGATCAGCACGCCGTGCGGTCCCGGCGCGGGTGGCGCGCTGCGCCGCGTGGTGACGACCTCGGTCCCGCCGAGGCCGGTCAGCACGACCTCGGTTCCGGTGGTGGGGATGCTCATGACGCCTCCGTGTTACGAGCTGTCGCGTTAGTTAGAGCTTCTAACGCAACTATGAGCCTGTTACGGTGGAGGTGTCAAGTGGAGAGGACGGGTCATGGACGCAGCGCCACGCAGCCCGCGAGAGCGGTTCCGGGAGCAGACCCGCAACGAGGCCAAGCGGGTCGCGCTCGACCAGCTGGCCGAATCAGGGCCGGCGGGGATCTCGGTGAACGCGATCGCGAAACGGATGGGCATCACCGGCCCAGCGCTGTACCGGTACTTCGAGAACCGGGACGCGCTGCTGACCGATCTGATCGTGGACGCCTTCAACGACCTCGGCGACGCGATGGAAGCCGCGGCGCAAGCGCACCGCCGCAAGGCGCCGGCGGCGAAGGTCCGCGAGCTCGGCGCGCGGTTCAGGGCCTGGGCGCTGGAGCAGCCGCACCGCTACCTGCTGCTGTTCGGCACGCCGGTGCCGGGCTTCCGGGCCCCGGAGCTCACCATCGGCCTCGCCGACCGGGCGCTCCGGCCGCTCCTCGACGCGGTCGCCGACCTGGCGCCCGACGGGCTGCCCGCGGAGCGCACCGCGTTCGACCGGCAGCTCACCGCTTGGCATGAGCGACGTGGCGGGTCACCGCTCCCGCCGGTCGTCCTGCAGCGCGGGCTGCAGGCGTGGTCGCGGATGCACGGCCTGATCAGCCTCGAAGTGGAGGGGCAATTCGTCGGGATGCGCGTCGACCCGGAACCGCTGTTCCGGGCGGAGCTGGAGTCGATAATCGACCAGCCCTGGCAGTGAGCCGCGCGCCGACTCCTCGGGGGCGCCTCGGCTGGGGGAGTTCTGGAGCTGCGAGGCGACGCCCGGGGGAGCCGCGCCGGCGAGAAGCGCCGGCCGTGTCTTGCGGGTCAGTCCCCTTCCCGGGGACGGGGCGCCTCGATCGAGCAATCGCTGCCCGGGTAAACCAGGCCCTCGTGGCCGTCCTTGAACCGGACCTTGTACGGCGGGGCGCCATCCTCGCCGCGGACCTCCAGGATCTCGGCGATCTGGTCGGCCTCGTCGACGTGCCTGCTGTGCACGTGCAGTTGATCACCAACGGCTGCTTTCATCACCCATCACCTCCGCGGTCCCAGACTAAGTGACCGGGGCCACACCGCGCATCGGGTGCGCCGCGGAGGTGCGGGCGGCGACCTCAGCTGCCGATCTGCGAGCAGGTGGTGGTCACCTGCTGGTACCGCTCGAGCTGGGCGGTGGTCCACTCCGCGCTCGACTCCAGCGTGATCTCGCCGGAGGCGACGCGCTGCACGGACTGCTCGACTTCGAGCAGGTTCTGGCGCAACGTCTGGTCGGCCGTCTGCTCGGCCAGCTTGCGCAGCTCCTCGGCCTTCGCCTCCGCGTCGGCCTTCGCCTGTTGCGGGTCGGCGAAGTTGGGCATGAAGCTCGCGACGTTGATCGCCTGCGCGCAGGCCGACACCGCATCCAGGTTCTGCTGCGCCTGCTGGATCTGCTCGTCGGCGTTCTGCAGGCCCTGCCGGACCTCCTGGACCTCACCGCACGCGGCGAGGCCGGCCAGCAGCGGCAGCGACAGGGCGGCCACCACGAACCTCTTTCGAGCTCGCATCTTCCCTCCGGGGCTTCGGGCGGCACCGAAGTGGTGCCGCTCTTGTACCCTATCGACCCCGGAACGAGCGATGGGCGAAATGTCGCATCCAGCGGGCGCGAGATCGACTAATTCCCGTGGATTCGGGTGCGGGACCGGTTCAGGACGGGACGATCCAGGCCATGATCTCGGGCGGCAGGTCGAGCTGGGCGAGCCACGGAGCCGCGCCGATCCGGAAGAGGACGACCGCGCTCAGCACCACGGCGGCGATCGTCAGGCCCGGGCCGACGAGCACCATCTCCACCTTGCCGCCGGTGCGCATCCGCATTGCCTTCGGCGGGGCCACCGGGTACCAGGTCTTGCCGCTCAGCGGCACCGGCCAGAGCATCGGGCAGCCTTGCTCGGTGATCGCGTCGCCGATGAAGTGCGCGACGCAGCCGATCATCACCGCCACCCCGAAGGCCGCGGCGTTGGTGGGCTGGTCGCCGGCCCAGGCCCAGCAGGCGAGGGTGAGCAGCACCGAGGCCACGGTGATCATCAGCGCGTCCTTGCTGGACGACCAGGTGTGCATGAGCCCGCGGACCGCGAGCCCGGCGAAGAAGAACATCAGCACGCCGAGCGCGGCGCCCTCGCTGGTCTGCACGATGGCCGTGGTGATCAGCCCGGCGAGCACGGCGAAGACGACGGTGTGGGTGAAGCCGCGGTGGGTGCCCTCCCGGTTGCTGTCGTGCTTGGTGCGGGTCATCCGGTAGACGAAGCCGCTGAAGCCGCTGATCCCGGCCGACGCGCCGCGCGAGACGGCGCCGAAGGTGCTGGCCACCGTCGACTTGGGGTGATCGATGTCGGGCAGCAGCGCGGCCCCGGCGGACAGAGTGGCCCCGACCACCCAGGTCTTCGGGGATAATTGCCCTAACGCGTGAGTGTCGGCCAGGGCGGTGACTGCCGCCCAAGCGGCCACCCCGCTCATCGCGTGCGTCGGTCCGGTAGCCACGGTCCCCCTCCAAGATCGGCCAACCAAAGATCGCTCGGTCGGGTGTCGAGCGTAGAAGAAGATCACGACACCTGGTCGCGTCGCCGAACAGTGGCGCATCGCGCGTCCGCCGGGGTGGTGGCGGATGACGGGGGCAAGGCACAATCGAAGCCGATAGCAGTACGCTTGTACCGCTTGCATTCTCGCGAGAGGAGCACCCCGCCACATGAGCAAGATCAAGGTCCAGGGCACCGTAGCCGAGCTCGACGGCGATGAGATGACCCGGATCATCTGGTCCTTCATCAAGGACAAGCTGATCCACCCCTATCTGGACATCAACCTCGACTACTACGACCTCGGCATCGAGCACCGGGACGCCACCGACGACCAGGTCACGGTCGACGCGGCCAATGCCATCGCCAAGCACGGCGTCGGCGTGAAGTGCGCCACCATCACGCCGGACGAGGCCCGCGTGGAGGAGTTCGGCCTGAAGAAGATGTGGCGGAGCCCGAACGGGACGATCCGCAACATCCTCGGCGGCGTCATCTTCCGCGAGCCGATCGTGATCTCCAACATCCCGCGCTACGTGCCGACGTGGACGAAGCCGATCGTCATCGGCCGTCACGCCCACGGCGACCAGTACAAGGCCACCGACTTCAAGGTCCCCGGCCCGGGCACCGTCACCGTCACCTACACGCCGGAAGACGGCGGCGAGCCGATCGAGTTCGAGGTCGCCAAGTTCGGTGCGGACGGCGGCGTCGCGATGGCGATGTACAACTACCGCAAGTCGATCGAGGAGTTCGCGCGCGCGTCCTTCCGCTACGGCCTCGACCGCGGCTACCCGGTCTACATGTCGACCAAGAACACGATCCTCAAGGCCTACGACGGCATGTTCAAGGACGTGTTCCAGGAGATCTTCGACAGCGAGTACAAGGCCGCGTTCGACGCCAAGGGCATCAGCTACGAGCACCGGCTGATCGACGACATGGTCGCCAGTGCCCTGAAGTGGGAGGGCGGCTACGTCTGGGCCTGCAAGAACTACGACGGTGACGTGCAGTCCGACACCGTGGCGCAGGGCTTCGGCTCGCTGGGCCTGATGACCTCGGTCCTGATGACCGCCGACGGCACGGTGGAGGCCGAGGCCGCGCACGGCACGGTCACCCGCCACTACCGCCAGCACCAGCAGGGCAAGCCCACCTCGACCAACCCGATCGCGTCGATCTTCGCGTGGACCCGCGGCCTGCAGCACCGCGGCAAGCTGGACTCGACCCCGGAGGTCGTCGGCTTCGCCGACACGCTGGAGAAGGTCGTCATCGAAACCGTCGAGAGCGGCAAGATGACCAAGGACCTGGCACTGCTGGTCGGAGGCGACCAGGCGTTCCAGACCACCGAGGAGTTCCTCGCGACGCTGGACGAGAACCTCCAGAAGAAGATGGCCAACCGCTGATCTTCTGCACCGCGAACGCCGCTCCCCAGCAGGGGAGCGGCGTTTTCCGTTTCCGGGCGCGATTTCCGGCGGAGCGCCCGGCGTTCGCAAGTGCCGGTCAGGGTTCGATGCCCTCGACGAGCAACGTCAGGAAGCGGTCGATGCTGTTCGGGCTGTGCTCGCTCGCCCACGAGATCGACGCCACCAGCAGCAGGAGCTCGTCCGCCCGGAGATCGGCGCGCACCTCGCCGGCCTGTTGGGCGCGCACCAGCAACTGTTCTCCAGCGTCCCGCATCGCATGGCAGGACGCGTAGAGCCGGGACTCCTCGTCGTTCAGCGTTGCCATCACCGAGGCGGGCAGGCCCTGGTACCTGTTCGACGACTTCGCGAATTCTCGCAGCCAGGTGATCAGCGCGGTGTGCGGCGACTTCGCGCTCAGCAGGTCGGCGCTCATCTCGCACAGCGTGGCGAAGCGGTCGTGCAGCAGCGCTTCGAGCAGCGCGTCTCGCGTCGGGAAGTGCCGGTAGAGGGTGCCGATGCCGACTCCGGCGCTGCGCGCGATCTCCTCCAGCGAAGCGTCGGTTCCGCGCTCGCGGAAGGCGGCCTCGGCTTCCGCGAGCAGTCGTTCGTAGTTCCGGCGCGCGTCGGCCCGCATCGGGCGTCGCTCGGTCGTCATGTCCTCACCCATCGGAAACTCGTTGCCAACCGGAGGCTGCCTCCGTATCCTCAACCGGAGGATGCCTCAGCTTAATCGGAAGGCGGCAGAACATGTCCCACGCGCAGCACGACCCGGGCCGGCTCGGAATCTGGACGTTCGCGTTCGACCCGCATCCCGCCGCGCGGGTCCGCGATGCCGCCGCGGAACTGGAGGACCTGGGTTACGGCGCGGTGTGGTTCGGCGAGGCGTTCGGCCGGGACGCGGTGTCCCAGGCCGCGCTGCTGCTCGGCGCGACGAAGAGAATCGTCGTGGCGACCGGTATCGCGAACATCTACCTGAGGGATCCGATCACCACGGCAGCCGCCGAACGCTCGCTCGGCGATCAGCACCCCGGCCGGTTCGCGCTCGGCCTCGGCGGACATCGGGTGTCCGGCTCGCCGACCGCCTTCGCCGGCTATCGCATCCCCTTCAGCGGCAAGCCGGTGTCGAGCATGCGCGACTACCTCGACAACCTCGACGAGGTTCCGCTCAACGCCGCCGCGGCAGCAGTGCCGCCCCGGCGACTCCTCGCCGCGCTGGGGCCGAAGATGCTCGACCTGGCCGCCGAACGCACCTGGGGAGCGCACACCTACTTCGTGCCCGTCTCGCACACTGCGATGGCGCGTGAGCGCATGGGCTCGGGCGCGTACCTCGCGGTCGAGCAGGCCGTCGTGCTCGACCCGGACCCGGAGCGGGCTCGTCGGACGCAGCGCGAGCACGTCGGCGGTTACCTGCAGGCCCCGCACCAGCGCAACAACATGCTGCGGCTCGGCTTCGACGAGGCCGACCTCGCCGACGGCGGCAGCGACCGGCTGGTCGACGCGATCGTCGCCAGCGGCGTCGAGAACATCGCCGAACGGGTGCGGGAGCACTTCCAGGCCGGTGCCGACCACGTCTGCCTGCAGGTGCTGACAGCGACGCCCGGCGAACTGCCGATGCCGGAGTGGCGCGAGCTGGCGGCGCTCGCACAGGAGTGATGGGCGCGCTCAGGGCGCGAAGGCGCAGAACTCGTTGCCTTCAGCTCTGGTCATCGCCACCGATGGTGTCGCCGTCTCATTCATTTGCGAGCAGATGCGGCCCATCGCCGACTTGTCACGTGCGGATCGGCTTGTGGACGGATTGTTGTCGGTACCTCGTGGTTGGGTCGCCGATGATCGTCCGCCCAGCGCGAGGAGGTATCTGCCTGATGACCGAAGTCGATGCGACACCGGATCCGCGGCCGCACCTGAGTGCCGCGCTCGACCAGACCGAACACCAGATCAACGCGATTGGGAACGCCGACCTGGGCCTGCCCACACCGTGTGCCGAGTACGACCTGCGGACACTGCTGGCTCACCTCGTCGCTGTCCTGCGCAAGCTCACGTCCCTCGGCAACGGCGAAGGCATGACCCATGTGAAAGATCCGGCCGACGACCACACCGACAACTGGGGTGACACGTTTCGCAGCGCTCGTGCCGACCTCGAACAGGTCTGGAAGCCCGACTCGGCACTCGGCAAGAGCTACACCCTGTCCTGGGCAACGCTGACCGGACATGAGCTGCTTGAGGCGTACACGCACGAATTCACCGTCCACGCCTGGGATCTCTCCCGAGTTACCGATCGGGGCAACGACCTTGACCCGGTCCTGGCCGAGGCTGCCCTCGACTGGTTCACCCGCAACCTCGCGGCGGAGGACCGCAGCGAGGGGGGACCGTTCGCACCGGCCGTGGCGGTCGCCGACGACGCCGACGTGTACCTCCGGCTCGCCGCTTTTGTGGGCCGACCGGTGTAGATGTTGACGAGCGGACCCAGGGTTGAAGCTGGCCCGCAAAAAGGGTCACAACTGGAGTATTGCCTTCGGGGTCGGCGAGGATGTCCCAGCCGATCTCCTCGTCCCTGGCGCGGACCAGGGTCGCGCCCAGCGCGAGCAGCTCGTCGCGGTCGCCGATGACGTCCAGGTGCATCCGGTTCTTGCCGTTCTTCGGCTCCCGCACCGGGTTGAGCCAGATCAGCGGCCCGACGCCGGCCGGGTCGACGATCGGCACCGGCCAGTCGGCGGGGCGGTCGTCGGCGTCGGTGAGGCTGTCCCGGCGGACGTAGCCGATCGCCCGGCACCACCAGTCCGCCAACGCCTGGTGGTCGAGCGCGTCCAATGCGAGGTCCTTAAAGCGTGCGGGTATGCGGGAACCAACCGGATTACCGCGCGCGCACGAGCGCCAGGCGGGCGACACCCGAGGCGCTGAACCGGGCGTGCCGACGGGTGGCTTGGGGTTCCGCGGCCGCCGCCGGGCCGGTTATAGCTGGATTGACCGTCCCGGACCAGGAGGTATGCCGTGTTCCTGTTGCCTCGTCCGTTGTTGCTCGTCGGTGCCGGTGTGCTCGGGGTGAGCTACCTGGTTGGCACCGGCCAGGCCGGTATCGGCGCCGGCGAGCCCGGGCCGTGCACCTTCCACGTCACCGCCGACGTCCTCAACGTCCGCTCCGGGCCAGGTTCCGGGGAGAACAAGGTCGGCAAGCTGGGCCACGGCGAGGAGGTGACGGCGACGCCCAACGTGGTCGGCGGTTTCCGCGATCTGGGCGACGCGCGTTGGGTGGCCGCCGAGTTCCTGGCGCCCGTGCCGGGCAGCTCCTGCGATCCCTGACGGAACCGGTGAGCGACGCGCATCGTTGGACTCCTGGGACGTTTTCGAACGGACGGGAGAGCCGATGCCGTACCAGTACAAGGTCGTGGAGCTCCGGGAGAAGTGGCTCGGCGGCAAGATGTCGGGCGACAAGCTGGAGCGGGTGCTCAACGACTACGCCGCCGAGGGCTGGCAGCTGAAGGCGATCACCGGGGCGGACGTCAAGGGCCGGCTCGGCCCGGGCGGCGTCGAAGGTCTCCTGGTCACCTTCGAGCGCCAGGCGTGAGGCGGGGCGGTGCTCGGCCGCTTCCGAGGGTCGGCTAAGCTGATCCTCGCAAGCGGCCGAGCCGCTCGGCGCGATTAGCTCAGCGGGAGAGCACTACCTTGACACGGTAGGGGTCACTGGTTCAATCCCAGTATCGCGCACCAGCTCCACTCGAACCCTGTCGGTGATCTTAACCGGCAGGGTTTCGTCGTTCTGGCGGTGATCGCGGGCCTGCGGCCGATTAGATGTCCACTGTGGATTCGGCGGGTCGACGTGTCGACTTGTTGCCCGATGGGGAACCTGTCCTGTTCTGTCGGTGACTGTGCGCATCGGCCTGATTACGTTGGTTCAGACCAACATCCCCGAGCCCCGAGGTGGACATGCGCAGCAGGGCGATCACGGCAATGGCGCTGGCGCTGGCGGCGATGGTCCCCGGCGTCGCCAGCGCCGGGAATCCCGCGCAATTGGCGGATCCGCCGCCCGCCAACTGGCAGGAGCACTGGTTCGAGCATGACGAGAACCTGCGGCTGATCGACTACAACGACACCGTGGCGCTCTACTTCGACCAGGACGTCGACCCGGCCGCGCGGGAATGGCTGATGCCTTACCTGACGTCGATGTGGCAGTACTCGCAGCAGACCTACGGCAACTCCGGCAACCAGATGACGGCCGACCGGCTGTACTCGATCCACCACGAGGGCAAGTACTCCGGCGGCCATCCGTCGACCGTCTACAACGAGTCGCACGACTTCCGCAACGTCAGCGACGTCGGCGGCGAGAACTGGACCACGCCGCAGTACGAGCTCGTGACGCACGAGGCGGGGCACGTCGTCGAGAGCATCGCCGCCGGGAAGCACGGCTCGCCCGCATTCGGCCTGTGGGGCGACAGCAAGTGGATGGAGTTCTACATCTACGACGTCTACAAGTCGCTCGGAATGACAGCCGAGGCGGAAGACTTCTACAACCGGATGACCGCCGACGGCCACGTGGACGACTTCCCGCGCGCTGGCACGTACTGGTTCCGCGACTGGTTCCACCCGCTGTGGCGCGACCACGGCGGCGCCCAGGTGATGGTGCGCTACTTCGACCTGCTGGGGCGGTACTTCCCGGCTTCCGGCGAGGAATTCGCCCGCGACATGAACTGGGGCGAGTTCGTGCACTTCATGAGCGGCGCGGCCGGGGTGAACCTGAAGGGTCTTGCGACCGAGGCGTTCGGCTGGCCCGCGGACTGGGAGGCCCAGTTCGTCCAGGCACAGCGCGACTTCCCGGACATCCGGTACTCCTGACGCCGCTCCGCGCGGCTGCCCGGTCCCGTCACCTCACGCGATCGGGTAGCCGTGCGCCCGGCCCCGGCTAACCTGAAACAACTGTCACTTTTCGGGTTCTCGGCCGTTGCCGAAACGTGTCCATTGAGGACCGTTATCTTCTTTGATCTAGGCGTCGTTACCGATGTCGCGCAGTGGCCACACTTTGTAGTGACCCGGTGCGATATTTCCTTCCAGTGCTGGTAGAGATCTTATTCGGACGGTCGGAAAACCGATCGCCGATCCCGAAGAAGTTTCTGTCTGGAGGGGTTTGTAATGACGCGTGCTCGCTGGATGTTGGGTGCTATCGGTGCCCTGGCTGCGATTTCTCTCGTGCCGGCGGGAGCCCAGGCCGCTTCGGTTCCTTCCCCGGCGTACCCCGGGGCGGAGATCAGCAGCGTCGTCGACGGGTCCCGATGGGTCGACTTCGGCAGCGACTCGGTGGTCAAGACCGCCCCGTTCGGCGTCTTTGGCGAGGCCGACAAGTGGGTCGTCTCCGACCGGTTCGACGGCAGCTGGACCATTCGGAACCAGCAGACGAACCGTTGTGTGCAGGCCAACGCGGAGGGCGGGCCGCAGGTCCTCTCCCTGCCGTGCCAGCCCGGAAACCCGAGCCAAGACTGGGTTTTCGCGCGGGACGAAGGTGGCTGGATCATCAGCCCGAAGCTGGACCAGGACGTCGCGGTGGCCGTCGAGCCGCACGCTCCGGTGGGGACCTGGCTGAAGCTCGAACCGCGCTGGCAGTCGTTCGGCAACACGAACGTCTTCCGGTTCGACGCCTGAAGCTGATCCGGCCGGCCCCGCCGGGGCCTAAGTAGCAGCCCGCTGATCCGACGTGCGCAGTCGTCGGGTCAGCGGGTTTCGTCATGGGCATGGAGCGGACACCGTGGACGGCATGTCGCCCGAAAGGTGATCACTATTTGGAGTGATCAAGATGTTCGGATCCTCCTCCGAATGCCATTGCACCGGTAGGTTTCTGTTGCCCCCCATTTCGGGGTTGCGGATTCCAGGGCGCCCAGGTGGTTTTCAAATCCGATCGCCGCGGGGCACCGGGACGGCACGAAATCGATTGGTCTACGAAGGGAATCGGTTGATGAGTACTGCGAAGCAGACGCTCGCCGCGGCCGCTGTCGCGTTGCCGCTGCTGCTGGTGGCGTCCGGCACGGCGCTGGCGGCCAACGGGCACTCGGTGAGCCCGCCGAAGGCCTCCTGGATCGTGAAGCAGACCCAGGAGCAGGCCGAGCAGAACCACACGGTGCAGAACAACATCAACGTCTCGCCGATCACCCAGGTCAGCAACGGTGGCAAGGGTGAGCAGGCGG
This sequence comes from Saccharopolyspora sp. NPDC050389, assembly GCF_040655595.1. Taxonomy (NCBI): domain Bacteria; kingdom Bacillati; phylum Actinomycetota; class Actinomycetes; order Pseudonocardiales; family Pseudonocardiaceae; genus Saccharopolyspora; species Saccharopolyspora sp. NPDC050389. The sequence goes on along the minus strand of NZ_JBFAKG010000035.1, from coordinate 1,986 downwards.
CGCTGACCTTTACCCAGCAGAACAACTACAACGGCACCGAGCAGACCGAGGGCGAAATGCAGGTCGAGGACTAGCCTCGGCGAATCCGCGCGAGCACCGCGACGGAGACAGGTGGAGATGAAAAAGTGCTTGGCCCGGCGACAGGATCGCCGGGCCAAGCATTCTTCAGGTGCGGGAGGACTGAGCTAGCGAGGGGGCCGCTATCGTCACCAGTCTTCCTGCACGGCGACCTCGGTCTGGTCGGTGTCGGCGTCGTTGGACTGGTTGTTCCAGCTCGCCGAGTTCGCTTCACCGCTGCCCACGTTGAACGTGTACTGCGTAGGCACGTTCACGTTGGCCTGGTCGGTGCTGGCGTCCTGGTCCTGGTCGATTTTCTGGTCATCGCTCTTCTGGCACTTGTTGCTGTGGCAGGGCTTGCCGTGCCCGTGACCGCCGTCGTCGGCCAGCGCCATTCCCGGGGCACCGAGCATGAGGGGGAGCCCCAGAGCGGTTGCAGCAATGACGCGCTTGGCAGAAAGCATAACTTAAATCCCCTTCGTACTTGCTTTAGTGGATGACGCCGCAAGGAATCCTTTGCCGACTTTGCGTTGGGCTGAATCGGCAGCGGATTCCCATCGGGTTTTGAAACCCTGCCGCAGCGGGGTCGTCTAAAACATAGCGTGGCCGGATAGCCGCGCAACCCGAGATTTTGATCGCTCACCTCATCTGATGATCTCGATCGGAGTTCTCGCGCCGTGGGGCACCTGACGGAGATCTTCGTCAGAGGCAAGGCATTGCGCAGTGCAGCAGCACGCTGCTTGGCGGTGTCGAGACGATCACGCGATCGGCAGGTCGTGCCCGGTTGGGGGCGCGTCGTGACTACGTTCCGTCCGCCGGCCCCGGCCTGCATTCAATTTGCGCGGCACCGGCGTCGTCGCGGCCGGCGAGTACTCGAAATTGAAGAATGATGTGAAACTCCGTCGCCTCTTTTCGGGTTGGGACACTGGCGGGTTAATGATGCCTACCCGGCGTCGCCGAGTGGTCCGGCGCCGTCGCCGAATCGGAGCGGCCGATCGCCGCGGTGGATCGGCAGGGAGTGAATTCGCCGCCCGGTGGTGGCTGGCCGTAGCGATTACCGCTTCGAGGGAGCCCGATAGGTGATCGTTTGTAGTTCGCGCGGAGAGATCGTTCGGGGTGCGGTAAAGAGGACGGGGGCTTTCTTTCTGGTTCGGACGGAGGATGCAGGAAATGACCGATTCCCGGTTGCTCGGCCGCGGTGCCGTCAGCATCGTTTTCGCTGCTGCGGTACTGGTTCCAGGAGTTGCTTCGGCCACGTCCGACGACGGTGCGGGGCAGAGCACGCTGAAGCTGACGGTGACGGAATCCCAGAAATCCCGAACGGTCACGCTGACCTGCGATCCGGCGAGCGGAGAGCATCCGCGCGCGTCCGATGCGTGCGAGGAGTTGCAACAAGTGGACGGGAAGTTCGAGCGGTTGGACCCGGGAGAGCCGAAGACCTGCACCAAGGAGAGCCGTCAGGTGAGCGCGTCCGCGGAGGGCACCTGGCGCGGTCAGCCGGTCGGCTACCAGGTGAAGCTGGCCAATCCTTGCGCGCTGAAGGCCGCGACCGGTTCCGTGTTCGACTTCTGATCATCCGCGCCGCCCCTGCGTCGTCGGCGCACCCCAGGGATTGCCGAAAGGCAAGGAGTGCAGCGTAAAAGTCGCCGTCCGTGGTCGCGCACGCCACGTGGCGGAACCAAGGCGGGATCGCATTTGCGGGGCGTGACTCTGGCCCTTCGGCCCGCCTGCGCCGCACTCGTGCAGTGGCTTCACCGGCAGGCCCGGTGAAGCCACTGGTTCCTTTTCCGGTGGCGTTATTCCCGGCGAACCACAGCAGAACGTCGGGGAGCGGAATTAAAATACCGCCACCGCGGGGTTGTGGTTTGGGTTAAGGGGGAGCGACGGGAGCGGGGTGGGCGGGGCTGGGGGCAGGGGGGGGCCCGCGGG
>NZ_JBFAKG010000034.1:0-96340 GCF_040655595.1 Saccharopolyspora sp. NPDC050389 | reverse complement strand
TCTCCCCCACAATTCGGCCCGGTTTAACAATATTCCCCCCCGGCGCACTTCTGTTGCGGATCAGTGCGGGGCCGTGTGTGTTTTGTGTTGCTATAGCGACACAAAACACACACGGGTCAGTCGAGCAGCGTGTAGCTGAGTTCTTTGCAGACTCGTCCCAAGGGGACGTCCAGTCCCGGGTGGCTCAGCGGTAGCAGGACGTCCGGGGAATCCGGGAGCGCCGTTGCCGCCGGTGGGTCCCACAGGCACAGCGACGGGTTTCCCGCGTCCATCGAGGATCGGTACCAGAGCCCGTCGAGCTCCGGGTAGGCCGCGCGGATGCCGCGGGCCCATGCCTGGGTGCGGAGCTTGGGGCCACTGCTGATCGCCTGCGAGGCCCCGGCCCGGGTGGGCCACAGGCCGGTCAGGTCCAGCAGCCGGAGCGTCCGACGTGGACGGAACAGCACCAGGTGCGGGCTGCGCGTCCGGCGGTCCACTGTGGAGGTCGCCTGGTAGACCTCGGCGATGCAGGTCTGCACCGACAGCGAGAAGTACAGGACGCCGTGTTCCCGGGTGACCGTCGGGCCGCCCTGGTTGTTGGGCAGGTGCGGGTCGAACCGGGCGTGCGGCAGCGGGCCGGCGTAGCGGAAGCTGTTCCACTGCTGCGGGTGGTTGCCCCCGGAGGTGAACACGCGCACGAGGCGAGTGCCGGCGGGCACCGCGATCACGTCTTCGGTCCGCCGGAGCATCGCCTGCAGCGCAGCGGGCGCAGGCGGCTGTGGTAGCCGTGCCATGTAGGTCCTGGGTTGGGGTCTCGAAGGTTGGGGGAAGCGCTCAGGCCGGGGTGCCGATGGTGGCGGCGAGCTCGGCCACCCGCTGCGGATCGCCGCCGGCCAGCAGCCACTCGCGCGGGCTCGCCGGCCGGTCCCCGATTTCGAGGTCCTCCTGCGGCGTGGTCATGAAGTTGGCCAGCACGAGTGCCGGCTGGTCGGCGGGCATCAGCGCGAGCACGGCGTCCAGGCCGGGCAGCACGTCGGTGTCGCTGAACTGCCACGCGGGCAGTCGCCATCCGCCGCGGTCCTTCCAGCCGATCAGCCGTCGTTCGCTGATGCGGTGGCGGATCCGGCTACTGTCCACTCCCACCCGGTCCGCGGCCTGGTTGACCGAGAGCGCGGTGTCGCGCAGCACCGCCTGTTCGGCGACGGTCCTCGCGCGAGCGTCGACTTCGGCGTCGCTCAGCGGCGTCAGGTCCAGGCCGGCTTCGGTGAGCGCGAGTCGTTCCGCCTCGGTGAAGTGCGCGGCTGGGTCCACCTGGGGCGAGGTGAGCTTCTTCGCAGCATCCTCGACCAGGGTTAGGAATTCGTTGGCGGTGACCTTTAAACCGGCTCGTGCCAACACGGTCTCCAGCGCGGCTGACATGGCTCCAGGGTAGCGCGGGATTCGGGAAATGTGTGCGCGAACGTGCGCCCTAGTGCCAAATATCACTTGTCGTAGCATGTGGATTGCGCAACGTGACCATCGGCCGACTCCGGTCGGGGTGTTCTTTGGCGTGATCGTGAATCTGAAGTCCCCGACCGGAGTCTGACTCGGCTACGGCAGGCTGTCCAAATGGGTCCGAACCGGATCGGAGAAAGCGTTGCCGCTGCTGGCGTCCCAGTTGATCGACCAGGTCATCACGCCGCCGATCTCGGGGTGCGGTTGGTCCGGGGTGTACTGACCGCAGTCGGTGGCCGCGGCCAGGCAGCTCAGCGCGTTGTTGACGATCGACGGATCGACGTACCCGCTACCGGCTGCCGAGGCTGTCGCCGGTAGGCCGAGCGAAACCTGGTCCGGGCGCAGCGCCTGCAGCAGGGTGCACGCCTGCGCGGTGATGAAGTCGACCGAGCCCTGGCTGTAGACCTGGCTGTCGCAGCCGTTCATCGAGCCCGAGTTGTAGTACTGCGTGTGCACGACGGTGAGGATGTCCTTGACGTTCTCGATGAGCTGCAGGTACGAGCCTCCCGGCTGCACGTCGAGAGTCTGCGGCGCCATTGTGAGCACGAATCCGTCGCCCACGCGTTCGCGTAGCTGGCGGATCGCGCTGGTCGTGTTGGCGACGTTGAGGCCGTGCTCCAAGTCAATATCTAACCCATTGATGCCGTAATCAGTTAATATTTTTCCAACCGAGTCGACGAAATTTGCGACGTTCGCAACGCTCCCCAGGTCGACGTTTCCCTTTTCGCCGCCGATGGACAGCACGAACGTCTTGCCCTCGGCCTTCTTGGCGGCGATGTCCGCTTTGAGTTGTTCGTCCGTGTAGCCGCTGAGCGTGGTGGACAGTTCCGGGTCGACGTTGAAGGTGACCGCGCCAGGGCTGGCCGGGTCGGCGTTGCCGAACGCCAGCGCGATGACGTCGTAGTTCGCCGAGACGTCGCTGATCTTCAGCGGCTTGGCGCCGTTGACGAAGTTCTGCCAGTACCCGGTGAGGTGGTGCTTGGGCACGGCCTCCGGAGTGGTGGCCGAGCCGGTCGGGGTGAACGCGAGGGCGGTGGTGAGGACGGCCGCGGCGAGCGCGGCCAGCCGTCTGGTCATGCGGGCCTCCGTGGGGTGAGCGCCGGATGATGTCCTCGCAAAATGGACTAGACCAGTTGCCAGGTCAAGGTTTTGGCGAGGTTGCGACGCCGGAGTTGCGCCGGTCGGAGCACGGCATGCCGCCGAGGGTTGACGAGACCGGTCATGCGCCGTTGACTGGACGTACCGACTGGTCGGTCTCAATGTGGAGGTGGCGTGTTGGGCAGCGCGTACGACGAACGGCCTTGGCTGGCGCTCTACGACGGCGACGTGCCCGCGGCGATCGAGCCGCGGTTCGACAACATGCTCGAACTGTTCGCCGCGGCCCGCCGGGACCATCCGGATCGCGTGGCCATCACCTACTTCGACGGCCGGATCAGCTACCGGGAGCTCGACGAGCTCAGCGACGGCCTGGCGAGCCACCTCGTCGAACAGGGCGTCGGCCGGGGCGACCGGGTGGCGCTGTACCTGCAGAACGTGCCGCAGTTCGCGATCGCGTTGCTGGCCGGGTGGAAGGCCGGCGCGATCGTGGTGCCGCTCAACCCGATGTACCGGACCCGCGAGCTGACCAAGATCCTCGCCGACGCGCAGCCGGCCGCGGTCGTCTCCTCCGAGCAGGGCTGGCACGACGTCCTCGGCGAGCTCGCCGGCCCCGCCGGGGTGCGGGTCGCGGTCACCACCAGCGAGCTCGACCTGCAGACCCGCCACGATCCGCGGCTGTTCGCCAAGCTGGAACGCCGCCCGGCCGCCGGCTGCGCGGACCTGCTGGCGGTCGCCCGGTCGAACACCGGCCGGCGCCCGCCGGAGATCGAACTGTCCGGTTCGGACGTCGCACTGCTCGTCTACACCTCGGGAACCAGCGGCGTGCCCAAGGGCGCCACCAACACGCACGGCAGCGTCGTGTTCAACGCCGAAGGCATGCGGACCCGGGTCGAGAGGCTCGGTGGCAACGGGATCTTCGGGCTCGCACCGCTGTTCCACATCACCGGCCTGGTCTGCGAGCTCGGCGCCGCGCTGGCGCTGGGCAGGCAGCTCGACCTGGTGTACCGCTTCGAGCCCGGCGTGGTGCTCGACGCGCTGGCCGAGCACCGGCCCTGCTACATGGTCGGCCCGTCCACCGCGTACATGGCCCTGATGAACCACCCCGACGTGACCGCGGGCCACTTCTCCTCGCTGGAACTGGTGTACTCCGGCGGCGCGCCGCTGCCGTCGGCGGTCGTCGAGGCCTTCCGCGAGCGGTTCGGCCACTACATCCACAACGGCTACGGGCTGACCGAGACGACCGCGACGGCGACGTCGGTGCCCGCGCACCTGGAGGCACCGGTCGACGAGGAGTCGGGCACGCTCAGCGTCGGTGTGCCCACCTACAACACCGTGCTGCGCATCGTCGATGACACCGGGCAGGACCTGCCGGTCGGCGAGGTCGGCGAGATCGTCGTCGACGGGCCGATGGTGGTGCCGTCCTACTGGAACAAGCCGGAGGAGACCGCGGCGGGCATCCGCGACGGCCGGCTGCACACCGGCGACGTCGGATTCATGGACGCGCGGGGCTGGTTCTACGTGGTGGACCGCAAGAAGGACATGATCAACGCCTCCGGCTTCAAGGTCTGGCCCCGCGAGGTGGAAGACGTCCTATATGGACACCCGGCGGTGCGGGAAGTCGCCGTCGTCGGCGTGCCGGACTCCTACCGGGGCGAGACGGTGAAGGCCTACGTCAGCCTGAGCGCCGGCGCGTCGGCCACCGCCGAAGAGCTCGTGTCCCACTGCAAGCGGCAGCTCGCCGCGTACAAGTACCCGCGCAGCATCGAGATCCTCGACGAGCTGCCCAAGACCGCGACCGGCAAGATCCTGCGCCGCGAACTGCGTGACACCGCCCGAGCCGCAGCGCGGTGAAGGGCCGTTCGGTGCCGGAAGTGCCTGGAGAGGAAGGAAATTCATGAGCAAGCGTTTCGACGGCCGGGTGGCGATCGTGACCGGCGCAAGCCGCGGTATCGGCCTGGCCATCGCCGAGCGCCTGGTGTCCGAGGGCGCGAAGGTCACCCTGACCGCGCGCAAGCCCGAGCCGCTGGCCGAGGCGGTGCAGGGCCTCGGCGGAGCCGAGAACGCCCTCGGCATCGCCGGCAAGGCCGACGACGCGGAGCACCAGGCGGAAGCGGTCGCCAAGACCGTGGAGACCTTCGGCCGGGTGGACATGCTGGTCAACAACACCGGCATCAACCCCGCCTACGGCCCGCTGATCGAGCTGGAGCACGGCATCGCGCGGAAGACCTTCGAGGTCAACGTGCTCGCGGCGCTGGCGTGGACCCAGCAGGCGTACCAGGCGTGGATGAAGGAGCACGGCGGTTCGGTGCTCAACGTGTCCTCCGTGGCCGGTCTGCGGCCCGCGCCGGGCATCGGCTTCTACGGTGCCACCAAGGCGATGCTGGCGTACATCACCAAGGAGCTCGCGGTGGAACTCGGCCCGGGCGTCCGGGTCAACGGCGTCGCCCCGGCCGTGGTGAAGACGAATTTCGCCACCGCGCTGTACGAGGGCAAGGAGGACGAGGTCGCCGCGGGATATCCCTTGAAGCGACTGGGAATTCCGGCCGACATCAGCGGCGCGGCGGCGTTCCTGCTCTCCGAAGAGGCGGCGTGGATCACGGGGCAGGTCCTGGTGCTCGACGGCGGCGTGACCCTGAAGGGCGGTGTGTGAGTTGCAGCTGGCTGATGCGGTAGTGGTGATCACCGGTGCCGGCAACGGCATCGGCGCGGCGATGGCCCGGAAGTTCGCGGCATCCGGGGCGAAGGTCGTGCTGGGCGACGTGGACGCCGACGCGGTGCGGCAGGTGGCCGCCGAGGTCGGCGGGACGGCGGTGCCCGGCGACGCGGCGAGCGAGGACGGCGTGCGCGCGCTGGTCGACACCGCGCTCGGCGAGCACGGGCGGATCGACCTGTTCTGTGCCAACGCCGGGATCTCCCGCGGCGGTGGGCCGGAGGCCGACGAGGACGCCTGGGCGCAGTCCTGGGAGGTCAACGTGATGGCGCACGTCCGCGCCGCCCGCGCGGTGCTGCCGCACTGGCTGGAGCGGGGCCGGGGGCACTTCCTGGCGACCGTGTCGGCCGCCGGGCTGCTGACGATGCTGAAGGCCGCGCCGTACTCGGTGACCAAGCACGCCGCGCTCGGCTTCGCCGAATGGCTGGCGATCAGCTACGCCGACCAGGGCATCACGGTGCAGGCCCTGTGCCCGCAGGGCGTGCGCACCAACATGCTCGGCACCAGCAGCAACGCCGGTGAGGTGATCCTCGCGAAGGGCGCGCTCGAACCGGAGCAGGTCGCCGACCTGGTCGCCGACTCGCTGGGCAGCGGTGAGTTCCTGATCCTGCCGCACCCGGAGGTCGCCGACTACTACGCGCTGCGGGCCGCCGAGCCGCAGCGCTGGCACGCCGGGATGCGAAAACTCCAGCGCAAGGTCAAGTAGGAGAAGGTGTCGCCGCCGGTTCGCGCCGGCGGGTCGATACGCTGGGTGTAGATCGACAGGGGAGGTTGACATGGCGCGGTCGGCGAACGGTCGCACTACTGCCGGACCGGCGGTGGGCGCCGAACCGGTTCCGCAGCGGTTGCTGGCCGTGGCCACGCGGCTGTTCGCCGAGCAGGGCTTCGAGATGACCTCGGTGCAGCAGATTGTGGACGCGGCCGGGGTCACCAAGGGGGCGATGTACCACTACTTCGGCTCCAAGGACGACCTGCTCTACGAGATCTACGCGCGGGTCCTGCGGGTCCAGCAGGCGCGGATGGAGAGCGCGGCGGAGAGCGGAGCACCGGTGCAGGAGCGGCTGCACGCGGTCGCCGCGGACGTCGTCGCCACGACGGCGGCGAACCTCGACGACACGGTGATCTTCTTCCGCTCGATGCACCTGCTGCACCCGGACAAGCAGGCCGAGGTCCGGGCGCAGCGGCGGCGCTACCACGAGCGGGTGCGGGAGCTGATCGAGGAGGGCCAGCGCTCCGGGGTGTTCCGGGAGGACAAGCAGGCGGATCTGGTGGTCGACTTCTTCTTCGGCGCGGTGCACCACCTCGGCACCTGGTTCCGCAAGGACGGCAAGCTCACCGGTGAAGAGGTCGGCGAGCAGTTCGCCGATCTCCTCATCTCATCCCTGCGCCCGTAGCCGGGCTTTCCGCCCGGTGTCCCATGTGGACGGTGGGTGTTCGCCCGGCTCCTGCTGTCTGTTTTGCGGACGAGGATGCCCCGAAGTGCTACCGGCACTCCTGCGGCTCGTGGTGGTCGTTCTCGTCGGCTCGGATCAGCGCCGCCTCGATGCGGTCGACGTCCCCGCGCTCGCAGGGCGGCAGTGGCGCGCCGGCGGATTCCCTCAGCCGTGCCGCCGCACCGAGCAGGCCTTTCGCCCGTCCCGGTTGGCCCGCGAGCAGCCGGGCACCGGCGAGCCCTTCCAAAGCGAGCGCGACCGCTCGCGGGTCGCCGGTGCGCCGGGCCGCGGCGAGGCCCTGCGCGTGCAGGTCGAGTGCGGCCTCCGCGTCGCCGCGTTGCTCGGCCGCGAAGCCCAGTTCGGCGAGGATGAGCGCCGCGCCGTTGTCCGCCTCGAACCGGCGGTTCCACTCCAGCCACGGCCGCAGCAGGGTTTCGGCTTCGGCGAACCGGCCGCGGCGGCGTGCGGAAAGCGCGAGCCCCACCTCGGCGAACTCCTGACCGGCCGAGTCGCCGTGCTCGACGGCCAGCGCACGTCCCCGCTCGTGCAGCTCGTCGGCGCGGGCGTGGTCGCCTTCCAGGAGCGCGATGCGGCCCAGTTCGGACCAGCGCATGGCGGCGTCCGGCCACAGCGCGAGTTCCTCGGCCAGCTCGACTCCTTCGCGTTGCCAGGCCGCCGCCGCGGGGTAGTCGCCCGCGATCTCGGCGAGCCTGCCGAGCGCGGCGCAGGCCTGGACCCGGCCCCAGCGGTCACCGGTCTCGCGGAACAACGCGAGGCTCCGTTCAGCATCCACAGTGGACTTGTCCAGGTCGCCCCGGACGTGGCGTTGCACGGCGCGCACGCTGAGAGCGGCCGCGACGCCCCAGTTGTCGCCGAGTTCTTCAAACTCGGCCAGCGCCGCGCGGATGAGTTCCTCGCCGATCGGCATGTCGCCGAACCTGGTCGCGGCGTAGCCGAGGAACCAGCCCGCCATCGCGCGCTCGCGGGGGTCGGTGACGGCGTCGCGCAGGGTCAGCGCGGCGCGGCTGTCCGCGGGCTCGCCGGTGAGCAGCCGGAATCCGGTGTGCCAGGCCGCGACCACCGCAGACCCTGCGGCTTCCGTCGCCCGCCGCGCCTCGGTGAGCCGCCCGCGCAGGAACCAGTACCACGTCATCGCGCGCGCCAGGCGGGACGCGAAACGGTCGTCGCAGAGCGCGCGGCGCAGGTTGCCGGTCTCGGCGTCGAGGCGGCGCAGCCAGCGCTGCTGGTCCGGGCCGCGCAGGTGCGTGGCCGCCTCCTCGGCGAGCGAGGTGTAGTACGCGGCGTGCGCGTGCCGGAGCCGGTCGAGCTCGCGCGGCTCCAGCTGTCGTTCGCCATACGCGGACACCGATTCCAGCAGTCCGTAGCGCGGGCCGTCGGCGGAATGCGAGACGACGACCAGCGAGCGGTCGACCAGGCGCGCCAGCAGGTCGAGCACCTCCGAGCGTCGCACGCCGTCGCCGGAGCACAGGGCCTCCGCGGCGGCGAGCGTACAGCCGTCGGCGAAGACCGCGAGCCTGCGCAGCACCGTCCGCTCTGCCGCCGTAAGCAGCTCCCAGCTCCAATCGAGCACCGCGCGCAGCGTGCGTTGGCGTGGCGGTGCGTCGCGAGGCCCGCCGGTGAGCACGGCGAACCGGTCGTTGAGGCGTTCGGCCAACTCGGTCGTGCCGAGTACGCGGACGCGGGCCGACGCCAGTTCGATGGCGAGCGGAATGCCGTCAACGCGGCGGCAGATCGTGGCGATGGTTTCGGCGTTTTCGGCTGACAGCGCGAATCCGGGCGAGGCGGCCGCTGCTCTCGCGGCGAAAAGCTGCACGGCTCCGGAACGCAGTACGTCCGCCGGCGGTGCGCCCAGTGCCGGGACGTCCAGCGGCGGCACCTCCCACAGGTGCTCGCTAGAGACGCCGAGCGGCTCCCGGCTCGTCGCAAGCACGCGGACGTCCGGCAGCACCAGCGGCACGAGCGCGGCGACCGGCTCGACGACGTGCTCGCAGTTGTCGAGCACGAGCAGCAGCCGCCTGCCGCGCAGCACGTCGGCGAGGCGTTCGACGGATGACTGCGGCCGGGCGCCGTCGCGGATGCCCAGCGCGGCGGCGATGACTTCCGCCAGACCGTCCACTGTGGTCTCCCGGGGCACGCCGGCGAGCTCGACGAGGCACACCTCGTCCTCGGCGCGGGCCACCTCAAGCGCGAGCCTGGTCTTGCCCACCCCCCCCCGGCCCCGTCAGCGTCACCAGGCGATGCGTGCAGAGCAGCGCGCGCACGTCGGCGACGGCGTCGTCGCGGCCGACGAGCTCGGTCTGCGGTGCGGGCAGCGTTTGCGGCGGCGCGGGCGGGATCTGCTGCTGCACCGGTGCGGGCGGCTCGGCGCGCAGCATTTCCTGTTGCAGCGCCGTGAGTTCGGTGCCCGGTTCGAGTCCGAGCTCGTCGCGGAGCAGCCGGCGTAGCTTGCGGTAGTTGTCGAGCGCCTCGGTGGTCCGGCCCGCGCCGTGCAGTGCGCGCAGGTGCGCGGCACGGAGGCGTTCGCGCAGCGGATGCCGTTCGACGAGCTCGCCCAGCTCGGCGGCCAGAATCGCGTGGTCACCCAGCCGCAGCCGCGCCCCGGCGTAGTCCTCCCAGGCCACGAGGCGCTGCTCCTCCAGGGCGGCGGCCGCAGTGCTGGCGAAGGCCTCGTCGGCGAACCCGGCGAACGCTTCGCCGCGCCACAGGCCGAGCGCCTCGGCGAGCAGCGCCGTCAGGCCGCCCGGGTCGGTCGTGCGCCGCGCACGCCCGGTGAGCTCGGCGAACCGCCCGCTGTCCACGGCGTTCGGCGGCACGTCCAGCAGGTAGCCCGGCGGGCGGTGCACGACGAGGCCGGCGCCGATGGCGCGGCGCAGGCGCGACACGAGGGTCTGCAGAGCGCCCGAGGGATTGGCCGGGAGCATTTCGCCCCACAGGTCGTCGACCAGCCGGTCGGCGGACACGACACGCCCCGGAGCGACGAGCAGGCACGCCAGCAGCGCGCGAACCCGCGCCTCGCGCACCGTGACGGGATCACCGCTCGGCGTCCAAACCGCGAGCGGCCCAAGCACCCCGAAACGCATGCGATCACGATAACCGCAAGCAGATCGACAGCAGACCGAGAGCGCCGCCGGGCACCTTCGTCTCGTCAACGACGAAACGGAGTTGGTCATGAAGAAGGCTGTTGTCACCGGCGGCACCCACGGCATGGGACTGGCGAACGTGCGCGAGCTGCTCGCCCGCGGCGCCGAGGTGGTGCTGACCGGCCGCAACGAGCGGAACATCGAGGAAGCGCGCACGGCGCTCAAGGGCGAGAAGGCACACGTCGTGCGCTCCGACGCGGCCAGCATGGCCGACATCGCCGCGCTCGGTGACTTCGTGGGCGAGCGGCTCGGCAGCGTCGACTACCTCTTCGTCAACCACGGCATCGCGCAGTTCGCCGAGCTCGCCGAGGTGACCGAGGAGTCGTGGGACCGGCAGTTCGCGGTCAACACCAAGGGCGCGTTCTTCACCGTGCAGCGGCTTGCGCCGCTGCTCAACGACGGCGGCGCCGTTGTGTTCACCACGGTCGCCAACGACGTCGTGTTCCCGGGACTGAGCGCCTACTCAGCGTCGAAGGAGGCGCTGCGCGCGTTCGCACACGTGCTCTCGGTGGAACTGCTGCCGAGGAAGATCCGGGTGAACAGCGTGGCGCCGGGATACATCAAGACGCCGACGATGGGCGTGGCCGACCTGACCGACGAGCAGCGCAGGGAGTTCGAGCGGCAGGGCGACGAATCGACGCCGCTGCGCCGCAACGGCACCGTCGAGGAAGTCGCCGCCGCGGCGCTCTTCCTGGCCGAGGGCGCGACGTTCACCACGAACGTCGAGCTGGCGGTCGACGGCGGCTTCGCGCAGGGACTGGGAGGACACTGACATGGCCGAGGTGCTGGACAGCCCCGACCCGTCGGTCGCCGAGCACGTGCGCCGGTATCTCGCGACCAACGGCGAGAGCGGCTACCGCGAGGGCGGGGCGACCAATCTCGTGCTCACCTATCGCGGCCGCAAAACCGGAAAGCTGTACCGGACCGGGCTGTTCTACGGCGAGGACGACGGACGGTACGTGCTCGTGGCGTCGGGTTCGGCGATCACGCACACGCACCCGAAGTGGTACCTGAACCTGGTCGCGAATCCCGAGGTCGAAGTCCAGATCCGGGGCGAGCGCTTCGCCGTGCGGGCCCGCACCGCGGAGGGCGCGGAGCGCGAGCGGCTGTGGCAGCTGATGGTCGAGCTGGCGCCGGTGTACCGAACGTACGAGGCGCGCAGCCGCCGGGTCATTCCCGTGGTGGTGCTGGAGCGCGTCGAGGACTCCGCGTAGCGGCCGGTGTCGTGGGTGCTTTCGGTCGCTGCAGCAGCTGAAAGCACTCACGACCGGTCGCCGGTTTCGGTCGTGTTGCGCGGATCGATCAATCTGCCGCCGGGGGTTGCGCCGGGCGGGTCCGGAAGGTTCGCTACTGCTTGCTCTTCTCGTGAGATCCGGCAGCAGGAGCCAGCATGAGCAGTGACACCCGTGCCGCCCGGCCACCGAAGATCGACCGCGTGCTGAACCTGGTGGAACGGGTCGGCAACAAGCTCCCCGAACCGTTCATCCTCTTCGGCCTGCTCTTCCTGGTCGTGGCGGGAGTGTCCACCGTGGTCGCCGCCTTCGGCGTCACCGTGCAGATCCCCGGCGCCGACGAGGTGACGCGGATCCGCGGCGCGTTCAGCGGTGAAGGGCTGGAGTTCCTGCTCACCAAGATGGCGGAGAACTTCATCGGGTTCCCGCCGCTGGAAACCGTGGTCACGATCATGCTGGCGGTGGGGCTGGCCGAGCGAACCGGGCTGCTCACCGCGCTGATCCGAGCCGCCTTCGGCGGTGCGCCGCGCTGGGTGCTGCCGTACGCGGTGGGACTGGTCGGGATCTCGGCCAGCGTGATGGCGGATTCGTCGATGATCATCATCCCGCCGCTGGCCGCGCTGGTGTTCAAGGCGGCCGGCCGGCACCCGGTCGCCGGACTGCTGGGCGGTTTCGCCGCCGCCGGCGCCGGCTATTCCACCGCGCCGGTGGTCACCAGCCTCGACGCGCTGTTCGCCGGGATCAGCAACAAGGTCGCCGAAACCCTGCCGCACGCCGGCACCGCGGTCACGCCCGTGTCGAACTACTACTTCAACGTGGTCTCCTCGATCCTGCTCGGACTGCTGGCCGGCGTGCTGATCGACAAGGTCATCGAGCCGCGCCTGGCGCGCACCGGCGTGCCCCGCGAGGAGTCGGCCGCGGCCGACCAGCCGGCGCCCAAGGTGGCGCTGGAGCCCGCCGAGCGGCGCGGGCTGATCTGGGCTGGCGTGGCGTTCCTGGTCGCGTTCGGGTTGGTGCTGCTGCTGGTGCTGTGGCCGGATTCGCCGCTGCGCAACGAAACCGGCGGATTCCTGCCGAAGTCGCCGCTGCTGGATTCGGTGACCACGCTGATCTTCTTGGGTTTCGCGGTGCCCGCCATCGTCTACGGCGCGATCGTCGGGGCGATCGGCCGCGCGGGCGACGTGCCGAAGCTGATGGCCGCCGCGCTGCGGGATCTCACCGGATTCCTGGTGCTGGCGTTCATGCTGGGCCAGTTCATCGCGCTGTTCAACTGGACGAATCTCGGCGCGTGGGTGGCGGTTTCGGGCGCGGACCTGCTGCGCGCGCTCGGCCTGGACGGCTACCCGGCGTTCCTCGGGTTCATGGTGCTGGCGTCGGTGCTGAACCTGTTCATCATCTCGGGTTCGAGCCTGTGGACGCTGATGGCGGCGGTGTTCGTGCCGATGTTCGTGCTGCTCGGCTTCGAACCGGGCTTCGCCCAGGCGGCGTTCCGGGTCGGGGACTCGGCGACGCAGATCATGACGCCGCTGAACCCGTACATGATCATCATCCTGGGCTACCTGCGCCGCTACGAGCCGAACGCGGGAATGGGCACCCTGGTCGCCAGGATGGTCCCGTTCGTCGTCCCGTTCTGGCTGGTCTGGGCCCTGATCCTGACGGTCTTCTACTTCGCCGACCTGCCGCTGGGGCCCGGCATGGGCATCCACATCGGACCGTGACCGCGCAACAGCGGGAGATCTCCCCTTGATCTGCGCCGCAGCAGCAGATCAAGGGGAGGGCCGGACGACCTTACGACCGCGGCTCGGCATCGACATCGGAGCGGCGGGTGCGCACACCTCGTGCCAACTCTGCTGTCAGCCGCCGGATGCGCGCGAGACCGGTGGGGAAGTCGGGCGCGTCCAGCAGCTGCCGGACGAATGCGGACCCGACGATGACGCCATCGGCGTAGCAGGCGACCTGAGCGGCTTGGGCACCGGTGGCCACACCCAGGCCTACGCACACCGGCAGCGCTGTGGTCGCGCGCGTACGGCGCACCAGGTTCTCCGCATCAGCACTGACAGATTCGCGTGCGCCGGTAACGCCCATGGTGGATGCGGCGTAGACGAAGCCCGTTCCCGCCGCCGTGATCGTGCGCAGGCGATCTTCGCGTGTGCTCGGTGCCACCACGAAAACGGTTGCGAGCCGGTGCCGTTCGGCCGCTCGACACCATGATGCCGACTCCTGCACGGGCAGGTCCAGGAGGATGCAGCCCGCACCGCCGGCCGCGGCGAGATCGGCCGCGAACTCCTCGACGCCATAGCGGTCAACGCAATTCCAGTACGTCATGACCAACACCGGCGCCGCCGCACGGAAAGTGATCGCGCTGACGGTGTTCAGGACCGCTTCCGCGGTGACGCCACCGCGCAGCGCGAGGTCGTAGGCGGTCTGGTTGACCGGACCGTCCAGCACGGGGTCGCTGTACGGGATTCCGACCTCGATGATGTCGCAGCCGCCGTCGATCATCGCCGTCAGCACCTGCACATCCTCTCCGGCGCTTGGAAAGCCCGCCGGGAGGAAGCCGATGAGCGCGGCGCGGTCCTGTTGCGCGATGCGGGTGAAGGTGTTGTCGAGCTGCTCGATCCCGCCGGTCATCGGGCCACCTCCGCAGCGGTCGGGTCGTCGAGGAACCCCGCTTCGCGGGCGACCGTGTCCATGTCCTTGTCACCGCGTCCGGACAGGCCGACCAGGATGACGGCTCCGGGGCCCAGTTCCCGGCCAAGCCGCAACGCGCCCGCCAAGGCGTGGCTGGATTCGAGCGCGGGGATGATCCCTTCGGTTCGAGACAGCAGCAGCAACGCTTCCAGTGCCTCGGCGTCGGTGACGGGCAGGTAGTGGGCGCGGCCGGTGGCGTGCAAATAGGAGTGTTCGGCTCCCACACCGGGATAGTCCAGGCCGGCGGCGATCGAGTGGGTTTCCCGGGTTTGCCCCTGCTCGTCTTGCAGGACGTACGAGCGCGAACCGTGCAGGACACCGGCCGATCCCGCACCGATCGTCGCTGCGTGGCGCGTGCTGCCAAGCCCTTCGCCGGCGGCTTCGAAGCCGTAGAGCCCGACGTGCTCGTCCGGCAGGAAGGCGTGGAAAAGACCGATGGCGTTGGAACCGCCGCCGACGCAGGCCGCGACCGCGTCCGGTAGCCGGCCGGCGTGTTCCAGGATCTGGCTGCGCGCTTCCACACCGATCACCCGTTGAAAGTCGCGCACCAAGGTGGGGAAGGGATGTGGCCCGGCTGCCGTGCCGAACACGTAGTGGGTACTTCGGACAGTCGACACCCAGTCGCGAAACGCCTCGTTGATCGCGTCCTTGAGCGTCCGGCTGCCGGACGTCACCGGCACCACGCCGGCGCCGAGAACCTGCATGCGGGCCACGTTCAGCGCCTGTCGCCGGGTATCGACCTCACCCATGTAGACGGTGCATTCCAGGCCGAGCAACGCGCAAGCGGTGGCAGTGGCCACGCCGTGCTGACCTGCGCCGGTGTCGGCGATCACGCGGGACTTGCCCATCCGCTTGGCCAGCAGCACCTGCCCCAGCACGTTGTTGATCTTGTGGGAGCCCGTGTGGTTCAGGTCTTCGCGCTTGAGGAAGATGCGGGCGCCGCCCGCCTGCTCGGCGAACCGGGTGACCTCGGTCAATGGGCTCGGGCGGCCGACGTAGCGGGCCATCAGGCGATCGAACTCCGCGACGAACGAAGGGTCGTCCTTTGCTGCCGCGTACTCGTCGGCGAGCTCGTCGATGGTCGCGAACAGTGCTTCCGGGACGAATGATCCACCGAAAGCGCCGAAATAGGCGTCGTTATCGCTGTTTTGGGCAGGGAAGAAGAACCGGCGGCACATCATGATGTCTCCTCGCGGGCACAACCGTGCCCGCGGTCAGGTGCGTATGAGTGGCAGAGCACCCTCGCGAGCACGATGAGCTCGCGAGGTCGAGCATCAGCTCAGTGCTGCCATCGCCTGCCGTTGACCTGCCCGGGCTCACATCCGATGTGGTACCGCACTCGGCGGCCCCGCACGCGGCGCGCAGGAGCCCGGCAGCCGCATGTGCGGCAACCAGGTTCGAAGCGCGCGCCAACGTTCACGAAGCGAAAATTTAGCAGCCGTCGTGCCACTAGTACACCGGCCGGGCTCAGATCGCCGGAAGATCTGGAAGTCCGCCTTCGAAACCGCCGGAGTCGCTTGCTGTTTCCGCATTGGCGGAACGCACTTGCTCCGCCGCAATCATGGTCACAGCAGCGGGCACCACCCGGGCCGCTCGCCAGAGCGTTCCCAGATGGTGCCCGTCACGTGGAAAACCGGTCAGAACATCACTCGGCTGAGGCCCTCCGCCACGCAGGCCGGTTTCGCGGCGCCTTCGATCTCGATGGTGGACTTGACCGTCAGCTGGAGGCCGCCGGCCACCTCGGTCACGTCCGCGAGTTCGGTGGTGGAGCGGACCCGGGAGCCGACCAGGACCGGGCTGGGGAAGCGGACCTTGTTCAGGCCGTAGTTGATCCCCATCTTGGCGCCCTCGAACTTGTAGGTCTGGGAGTTCAGCTTCGGCAGCAGGCTCAGGGTGAGGAACCCGTGCGCGATCGGGCCGCCGAACGGGCCCTGCTCGGCGCGCTCGACGTCGATGTGGATCCACTGGTGGTCCAGGGTGGCGTCGGCGAACAGGTTCACCTGCTCCTGGGTGATGGTGAGCCATTCGCTGGTGCCGAGCTGCTCGCCCTTGGCCGCGACGATCTCTTCCTTGCTGCTGAATACCCGCAACGCAAA
Organism: Saccharopolyspora sp. NPDC050389; assembly: GCF_040655595.1. Lineage (NCBI taxonomy): Bacteria > Bacillati > Actinomycetota > Actinomycetes > Pseudonocardiales > Pseudonocardiaceae > Saccharopolyspora > Saccharopolyspora sp. NPDC050389. Next base: position 80,446 of record NZ_JBFAKG010000034.1, on the reverse strand, counting down.
ACCTCCTTGAGCGACAACGAAAAGCTGATCGCCTGCCCGTTGATCTCGGTTCTTGGTCTTTTGCCTTTGAAGCGCCGTAGGCGCTTAGCCCACCCTCGCAACTCGCACCGCCGCGGGTTCACGACGCCCACCCCTCTGGGGTTCTCCCAGCGAGGACAGCCCCGATGCCGCGTATTGGTCATACACAAGTCGGGGATCCCGCAGTCGAGGCGGCCTCTGAGGTTCCGCTACCGGCACCGCCATGCAAGATGAGTCCGGAGACAGTCCTTATGGCGTGGGCAGGTCGGCGAGTTCGCCGATGCGCTGCCGGTGCGTCTCGGCGATGCCGAAGGCGAGCTGGGAGCTCTTGGCGCGGCCCAGGTAGAGGTGCGCCGAGTGCTCCCAGGTCATCCCGATGCCGCCGTGCAGCTGCAGGTGCTCCTCGGCGGCCTGCACGGCCAGCTCGGAGCAGTAGGCCTGGGCGATGGCGACCTCGAGTTCCGTCTCGTCGTCGCGGCGCGCCAGGGCGTCGGCGGCGTTGCGGGCGACGGCCCGCCCCGAGCTCACCGCCGCCCACAGGTCGGCCAGCCGGTGCTTGACCGCCTGGAACGAGCCGATCTGGCGGCCGAACTGGTAGCGCGTCTTGGCGTACTCCACGGTGGCGTCCAGGCATTGCTGGGCCAGCCCCACCTGCTCGGCGGCCAGCAGCCCGGCCGCGGCCACCAGCGCCTGCCGGAGGATCCGCTCGGCGTCGGCGCCGGCGGCGATCCGCTCGCCGACCGCCCCGTCCAGGGCGAGCGTGCCGAACCGCCTGGTGAGGTCCAGCGGCGTCGTGGGCGTCCGCGACACCCCGGACACCGAGGTGTCCACCAGGTACAGCGCCGCGCCGTCCGCGTCGGCCGCGGGCACCACCACGTAGTCGGCGACCTCCAGGTCCACCACCGCCGACACCGAGCCGGTCAGCGCGGCGCCATCGGCCTTCACCGACTGCGGGAACGGACCGTAGGGCACGGTGGTCAGCCCGACGGCGACGGTGCCGAGCTGCGAGCCGTCGATGAACTGCGGCAGGATCTCCCGCACCCGCGGCTCGTCGACGCAGGCCACCAGGGCGGCGGTGGTCAGCAGGTTACTCAGGAACGGCACCGGCGCGACGGACCGGCCGATCTCCTCGGCCACCACCGACAGCTCCCGGGCGCTTGCCCCGGCGCCGCCGAGGTCCTCGGGCACCAGCAGCGCGGCGAGCCCGAGCTCGCCGGCGAGGGTTCGCCACAGCGCGAGGTCGTAGGGCTCGTCTGTTTCGCAGCGGGCCAGCACCGCGGTCCAGTCGCACCGGTCCCGCAGCAGCCGGCGGACGTTCGAGCGCAGATCCTCTTCGACTTCGCTGTAGAGCAGGTCCGGTGCGCTCATCGCGGCAGCTCCTTCCACGGCCGGTCCTTGTCGGTGCGAATCTCCGGCGGCAGACCCAGCACCCGCTCGGCGATGATGTTGCGCAGGATCTCGGTGGTGCCGCCCTCGATCGAGTTGCCCTTCGCCCGCAGGTAGCGGAAACCGGGCCCGCGCTTGACGAAGTCGGTGTACTCGGGCTGGCGGAACGTCCAGTCGTCGTAGCCCAGCCCCGGTTCGCCGAGGAATTCCAGCTCGAACCCGGTGATCGCCTGGTTCTGCTCGGAGTAGGCGACCTTGACCGCAGAGCCTTCGGGGCCGGGTTCGCCGACGGCCATCTGCTGGCGCAGCCGGATGCTGGTCAGCCGGGTCGCCTCGGCCTCGACCCACAGCCGCAGCAGCCGGTCGTGCAGGCCGTGCGTGCGTTTCTCCGGGTGGTCGCGCCAGGCTTTCGCGGCGAGGCCGATCATGCCGCCTTCCCGCGCGGGCGCGCGCCCGCCGATGGCGACCCGCTCGTTCATCAGGGTGCCCAGCGCGACCTGCCAGCCCTGGCCGACCTCGCCGAGGCGCTGCGCGTCCGGGATCCGCACCCCGGTCAGGAACACCTCGTTGAACTCGGCTTCACCGGTGATCTGCCGCAGCGGGCGGACTTCCACGCCCGGCGCGGTCATGTCGCAGATGAAGTAGCTCAGGCCCTTGTGCTTGGGCTGGTCCGGGTCGGAGCGGGCGACCAGGATCGCCCAGCGGGCCTGGTGCGCCAGCGACGTCCAGACCTTCTGCCCGTCAACCACCCACTCGTCACCGTCGCGCACCGCCCGGGTGGCCAGCGCGGCGAGGTCCGAGCCCGCGCCCGGTTCGCTGAACAGCTGGCACCAGACCTCCTCTCCGGTCCATAGTGGACGGAGGTAGCGGCGGCGCTGCTCGTCGTTGCCGAAGCGCAGGATCGTCGGCGCGGCCATGCCCAGCCCGATGACGTTCAGCTGCGGCTTGTTGTCCGGCGCGCCGGCCTCGGCGAAGGCGGCGTCCACCACCGGCTGCAACTCCCGCGCGGCGCCCAGGCCGCCGAGGCCGGCGGGGAAGTGCACCCACGCCAGCCCGGCGTCGAAGCGCGCCCGCAGGAACTCCAGCCGATCCATCTGCGCGGGGTCGTTCGCGGCGAGGAATTCTCCTACCTTGCCGCGGAGTTCGTCGGCGTCCACGGTCATCACACCTTCGGTCCGCCGGCCACGTAGATCACCTGTCCGGAGACGAAACCGGCGCGCTCGTCGACGAAGAACGACACCGTGTTGGCGATGTCCTCCGGCTGGCCGACGCGGGCCACCGGGATCTGGCCCGCCGCGGCCTTGGTGAAGTCCTCGAAGTCCATTCCGACCCGCTCGGCGGTCGCCTTGGTCATGTCGGTGGCGATGAAGCCGGGCGCGATGGCGTTGGCGGTGACGCCGAACTTGCCGAGCTCGATGGCCAGCGTCTTGGTCAGGCCCTGCAGCCCGGCCTTGGCGGTGGAGTAGTTGGCCTGGCCGCGGTTGCCCAGCGCGGAGGTGCTGGAGAGGTTCACGATCCGGCCCCACTTGGCCTCGACCATGTGCTTCTGCACGGCGCGGCTCATCAGGAACGAGCCGCGCAGGTGCACGTTCATCACGGTGTCCCAGTCGTCCTCGGACATCTTGAACAGCATGTTGTCCCGGATGACGCCGGCGTTGTTGACCAGCACCGTCGGCCCGCCGAGCTCCGCGGCGATGCGGTCGACCGCGGCCTGCACCTGCCCGGCGTCGCTGACGTCGCAGCCGACCGCCAGCGCCGTGCCGCCGCCGGCTTCGATGGCCGACACCGTGTCGGCGCACTGCTTCTCGTCGAGGTCGATGACCGCCACGGCGAAGCCGTCCTCGGCCAGGCGCTTCGCAGTGGCGGCACCGATACCGCGAGCGGCACCGGTGACGATCGCGACACGACTGTCTGCCATTTGATCTCCTTGCGTGTGTTGTGGTTGGGGTCGTGAGTGGTAGTTCCGGTTCTTACCGGAACTACCACTCACGAGCGATCAGCGGTACTTCTTCAGCTCTCGGCGGGCCAGGGAGCGGCGGTGCACCTCGTCCGGGCCGTCGACGATGTGCAGGGTGCGGGCGTGCGCGTACAGGTTGGCCAGCGGGAACTCCTGGCTGACGCCACCGCCGCCGTGCGCCTGGATGGCGCGGTCGATCACCCAGGTCACCATCTCCGGCACCCCGACCTTGATCGACTGGATCTCGGTGTGCGCGCCCTGGTTGCCGACGGTGTCCATCAGCCACGCGGTTTTGAGCACCAGCAGCCGGGCCTGCTCGATCTTCACCCGCGACTCGGCGATCCAGTGCTGCACGACGCCCTGCTCGGCCAGCGGCTTGCCGAAGGCGATGCGCTCGTTGGCGCGGCGGCACATCAGCTCCAGCGCCCGCTCGGCCATCCCGATGGCGCGCATGCAGTGGTGGATGCGGCCCGGCCCGAGCCGGGCCTGGGCGATCGCGAAGCCCTCGCCCTCGCCGGCGATGATGTTCTCCGCCGGCACCCGGACGTTGTCGAACACGATCTCGGCGTGCCCGCCGTGGTCGGCGTCGTCGTAACCGAACACGTTCATGCTGCGGATGACCTGCACGCCCGGTGTGTCCTTGGGCACCAGGATCTGGCTCTGCTGGCGGTGCCGCTCGGCGTCCGGGTCGGTCTTGCCCATCACGATCAGGATCTTGCAGCGCGGGCTCATCGCACCGGAGGAGAACCACTTGCGGCCGTTGATCACGTAGTGGTCGCCGTCGCGCTCGATGCGGGTGGCGATGTTGGTGGCGTCGGAGGAGGCGACGTCGGGTTCGGTCATGCAGAACGCGGAGCGGATCTCGCCGTCGAGCAGCGGCTGCAGCCACTGCTTCTTCTGCTGTTCGGTGCCGAACAGCGACAGCACCTCCATGTTGCCGGTGTCCGGCGCGGCGCAGTTGGTGGCCTCCGGGGCCAGCCGCCCGACCCGGCCCATGATCTCGGCCAGCGGCGCGTACTGCAGGTTGGTCAGCCCGGCGCCGTGCTCGCCCGGCAGGAACAGGTTCCACAGACCGCGCTTGCGGGCCTCGGCCTTGAGGTCCTCCATGACCTGCGGGTGCGCCGACCACGGGTCGTCGGCCTCGGCCAGCTGTTCGAGGAACACCGGTTCGGCGGGGTAGACGTGGGAGTCCATGAAGTCCAGCAGCTGCTTGCGCAGCTCCTCGGTGCGTTCGTCGTAGCCGAAATCCATTTCATTCCTCCTTGAGGGTGGCGAGACCCTGCGCGACCAGCGGTGCCACCAGTGCGCCGACGTGTTGGAAGCCTTCGCCGACCGTCTGGTTGTGGATGAATCGGTAGTGGATCCCTTCCAAGATCACGGCGATCTTGAAGAACCCGAACGCCAGATACCAGTCCATTTCGGACAGATCGGTGCCGCTGCGTTCGGCGTAGCGGTCCAGCAGTTGCCGGGCGGTGGGGAAGCCGTACTCGGGGCCGACGCCCTTGGCGATGGGGTTGCGCTCGACGCCGTTGAAGCCTTCCCAGTACACGGCGAGCAGCCCGAGGTCGGTGAGCGGATCGCCGACGGTGGCCATCTCCCAGTCCAGCACGGCCTTGATGCGCTGGTCATCGCCGACGATCACGTTGTCCAGCCGGTAGTCGCCGTGCACGATGCCGACGCGCGGCGTACCGGGGATGGCCCCGGCCAGCCGGGTGGCGAGCTCGTCGATGCCGTCGATGTCGCGGCTGTGCGAGGCGGCCAGCTGCTTGCTCCAGCGGCGCACCTGCCGTTCCAGGAAGCCTTCCGGGCGGCCGAATTCACCCAGCCCGACGGACTGCGGGTCGATCGAGTGCAGGTCGGCGAGCACGTCCATCAGCTGCCAGGTCAGGTCGACGCGCTGCTGCGGGGCGAGCTGCTCGGTCAGCTTCGGCGTGCGGTAGACGGTGCCCGGCACGTACTCCATGACGTAGAACGGGGCCCCGATGACGTCCTCGTCCTGGCACAGCAGGTGGGTCTCGGGCACCGGCACGGGCGTGCCGGCCAGCGCGGACATCACCCGGAACTCGCGGCTCATGTCGTGCGCGGTGGCCAGCACGTGGCCCAGCGGCGGGCGGCGCACCACCCACCGGTTCGCGCCGTCACCGACGAGGTAGGTCAGGTTCGACCGGCCGCCTTGGACGAGTTCGCCGGTCAGCGGGCCGCCGACCAGGCCGGGCCGCTCGGCGTCGAGGTGCGCGCGCAGCCGGTCCAGGTCGAGGCCGGGCAGCTCACCCGGCGACGGTTGGGCGTTCATCGACTCTCCTTGCCTTGCGGGGCGTTCCGGCGCAGGGCCGGGACGAGTTCGGCGAGCCGGGCGCGGGTCGCGGCGACGTCGGTGTGCAGCACCGCGTGCAGTCCGAGCCGCTCGGCGGCTTCGATGTTCGGGGCACCGTCGTCGACGAACACCGCTTCGCCCGCGGTGAGGCCGAGCCGGTCCAGGGTCAGTTGGTAGATCCGCGGATCGGGCTTGCGGAGGCCGACCTCGCCGGAGATCACCGTGCACTCGAAGAGCCCGTCGAGCAATTCCCAGGGGTAGTTGTTGCCCCAGCTGTTGGACAGCAGCGCGGTCCGCACGCCGCAGTCGCGCAGCCGGCGCACCAGGTCGAGCATGGCGGGCTCGCTGCGCATCCGTGCGAACATCCGCCCCATCAGCCCGTCGGGCGCGACCGGTTCGTCGTCGACGGTGCGCAGCCGCTTCGCCAGGGTGCGGTCGAACTCGTCGGCGGTGATCTCGCCGGTCTCCAGCTTGTGGATCGGGGTGCCCGCGGGGGCGTTGCGGGACAGCCAGTCCTTGATCGCGGCGGAGAAGCTCTCCGGGCGGATCCGCTCGTGCTCGGTCCAGGCCCGGATGGCGGTGCGGCCGGGCGTGGTCAGCACGCCGCCGTAGTCGAAGATCGCCGCCCGGATCTCCGGGGTCGCGTCACTGGAACCCATGCCCAGGACCGTACCGACTAGACGGTATGTGCGCTAGACCCCGCTGCTCACCTCAGGCGGTGTTCCGCGAAATCCGGGCGGTCGCCCCAGGTCGGACCTGGACGAGTGGTTCCGGTGTGAACGCGCATGCCGGGAGTGCTGTTCAGCAGCGATTCGTTCGGGAGGTTGTCGCGCCTGCCGGCGGGCGCCCGGCGAACTGCGGGCTGTGCCGTCGGTTTCGCCGGGTGCTCGCCGGTGTTGTCAGAGTTGAGGTGCGATCGAGAGGACGAGCTTTCCCCGGACGTGTCCCTGTGCCGACAGGTCCTGCGCTGCGGCGATCTCCGTGAGCGGGAAGGTCTGCGCGATCGGGATCCGGACCTTTCCGCCGGCGACCGCATCGATGACGTCCTGCAGGGCGTGGTCGAAGCCCGGTTCGAGGCCCGTGACGAGGATGCCGCCCAGGTCGGGGAATGTCGGGTCGACCAGGGTCACGACCGGTGCGGTCGCAGTGGAGATGCTTCGCAGCTGGGCGTACATGTCGCCGGTGACGAGGTCGAAGGCGGCGTCGAAGGGACGGTCGGCCGTTTCCGCTGCGCGGGCCTCCCAGCCGGGGCCGTAGCTGATCGGCCTTGCGCCGAGATCGGCCAGGTACTCGTGGTTCCGCGCTGAAGCGGTGCCGATGACGGTGGCGCCGCGGGCGGTGGCGAGCTGGGTCAGGAAGGTGCCGACGCCACCGGATGCGCCGTCGACGACGATGAGGTGGCCGCTCGCGACGTTCGCCAGGCCGAGCGCGCGTACTGCTGTGGTGCCACCGACGCCGATCGTGGCCGCGGTTTCCAGCGAGACGTTCGCAGGCACTTTCACCAGCGCCGCGGCGTAGGTGACGACGAACTCGGCGGCGGCGCCGGTGGGGGACAGGCCGGCGACCCGGTCACCGACCACGAATCCGGTGACACCTTCGCCGATCGCGTCGACGACGCCGGCGACGTCCATGCCGGCGATCGCGGGTGCCGACAGCGGTGTGCCGTCGCTGAGCAGGCCGCTGCGCATCTTCGAATCCACCGGGTTCACGCTCGAGTACGCGACGCGAACCCGCACCGTTCCCGGCTCCGGTGTGGGCGTCGGGACCTCGACGATCCGCAGCACGCTGCTGTCGCCGTACTCCTGATAGATGGCTGCCTTGGGCATGCGGCTCGACCTTTCTCGGCTGGGCGCTCGTACGGGGCGGTGGGGACCACCGGGCGCGGTCCCCGCACCCGGTGGTCTCGGCATTCCTAGTGACCGGGCATCGGCGGGCCGGTCGTCCAGCCGCCGTCGACGGCGAGCTCCGCGCCCGTCGTGTAGCTCGCGCTGTCGCTGAGCAGGTAGGTGATCGCTCCGACGAGTTCGTCCGGACGGCCGACCCGTCCGGCCGGAGCGCTGGGGAAACCGCCTTCGTCAAGGCTGATCCCGGTCGGGGCGGTCATGGGGGTGAGTACCATGCCCGGGTGCACCGAGTTCACCCGGATGCGTTCCGGCGCGAGCTCGACGGCGCTGAGCTTCGTCATGCCGCGCACCCCCCACTTGGCCGCGCCGTACGCACCGGTCAGCTTCATGCCCACCAGGCCGGCGGCCGACGAGATGTTGACGATCGACCCGCCGCTGGCCCGCCGCATCGCCGGAACCACGGCCTGGATTCCGATGTGGACACCGACGAGATTCGTCTGGATGATGCGCTGGAAGGTGTCGAGCGGCTCGTCGACGAGCCGGACCCCGGATGCGCGACCGCCCCGGCGTTGTTCACCAGCCCGGTCACCGAGCCGAATGCTTCCTCGGTCGCCGCGACGATCGCCTGCCAGGACTCGGGATCGGTGACATCGAGGTGCATCGATCGGGCGGCATCGCCCAGATCGGCAGCCACCGCCGCGGCCTCGGCTTCGAGGATGTCGCCGATCATCACCTCGCCGCCCGCCGCCGCGATCCCGCGCGCGAAGGCTTCACCGAGCCCGCGGGCACCACCGGTGACGATGACGACCTTGTTCGACAAGTCCATGATTTCCTACTTCGTTGCAATCCGTGCGGCGCCGGGCGGCGTCGCGGTCTGAGGTTCGGCGAGCGGGCCGAACATCACGGCGGCTGCGGCGCGGGCCGCGACCGCCAGCGGGGTTCCGTCCCGGATCGAATGCTCAAGAGCCACGATGGTCAGCAGTGCTGCCTGCCCGCACACCACGGTGGTGCGCAAGTCGCCCTCCGGCGTGCCGAGCAACGCGGCCACGCTCGGCCTGAGCAGTTCGGTGATCTCGTAGGTGGCCTGTAGCCAAACCCTGCGCAGGACGTCATCGGTGAAGACCACCGCCATGAGTGCGCGTGCCTCTTCATCGGTGCTCGTCGAGAAGGCGAGGTCGAAGGCCTGGAGGATCGCATCGGCCAGGCCGGTGTCCGGCGGTTGCGCGGCGAGCGCGTCGGCGAACGCCCGGCTGCCCTCGTCGAAGACCGGCCGCAGGCAGTCCTCCTTGGTGGGGAAGTACCGGTAGAAGCTCCGCTGCGACATCCCGGCCGTCTCCGCGAGCAGCGCCACGGTGGGCGACGAATCGCCGGCCTCGGCGAAGACCGCTGCGCAGCGACGAGAGATCGCTAGCAGTTCGTCCCGATCAAGAGCCTGCCTGGCCATACGCCCATCGTAGCCCTTAGTGGCAGAAACTGCCATTAAGGAAGCCGTCGCTACGTGGCACGACCACCACACCGGCCGACACGCCACACGATCACTGATCGTCTTGGCCACTGAGCACGTCGGCACTACTCGTCTAGGCTCGCGGCATGGACTGGCGGGCGGAAGTGCTGGACCAGCTCGACTTCTACTGGACGATGTGGCGCCCCGGCCTCGACGGCCTGACCGACGCGGAATACCTCTGGGAGCCGGTCGCCGACTGCTGGTCGCTGCGACGGGTCGACGACGGCTGGGCGATGGACTTCAGCTTCCCGCAGCCGGTGCCGCCGCCGTTCACGACGATCGCCTGGCGGCTCAGCCACATCTCCGGGCACGTCTTCGCGATGCGAGCCAACAACCACTTCGGAGACGCGTCGTACCGGATGGACAACCACGACTACCCGGGCACCGCAGAAGCCGCGCTGGCCTACCTCGACGAGCAGAAAGAATTGTGGCGCGACGGGATCGGCGCGCTCGACGCCGAAGGCTGGGAGAAGCCGGTCGGCCCGGCGGAGGGCCCGTTCGCCGACCGCAGCTACGTCGCGCTGGCGCTGCACCTCAACCGCGAGCTGTTCCACCACGGCGCAGAGGTGAGCCTGCTGCGCGACCTCTACCGGGCCTCAGCCGGCCGCCGCTTCCCCTGATCGCGGAACCACCCAATTCTGGCTCTTGTGAGCTGATCCTCGGCCTTCAGATCCGGCGCAGCGCGCAGAGACGCTTGCCCCTGGGCGATTTTCGGGAGTCTTGGTCCGGCGTGTGGTCGGGTGTGGTTCGTCAGCCGGTGGTTTTGAAGGCGTTCCGGATTCTGGCGGCTAGGTCCAGGAGTTCGGCCGGGGTCGCGGTGGTGAACTGCAGGTCCACGAACGCTTCGCCGATGCCCAGCTCCGCCACCTCGTGCAGGTAGTCGACGAGCTGCTCGACCGGGCCGACTCCCGGCCTCGCCGTCGGAGCGGCCTGGATCCTGGCATTGATGCGCAGTGCGGTGGCGATCGGTCCGCGCCCGGCTCCTCGCGCTTGGTCGCCGATGCTCGTGAGCGCGCCCCGCAGCGCCTCCGCCGGCAGCGCCACGCCGAGCCAGCCGTCCGCGCGGCGGCCGATGCGCCGGAACGCCGCAGGTGAGAGCCCGCCCAGGTAGATCGGCAGGTGCTGCTGCACCGGCTTGGGCTGGAAGTCGCCGGGGCTGATGGTCCAGAACTTGCCGCGGTGCTGCACGGGATCGGCCGCCCAGAGGCTCTCCAGCACGTCCAGCGTCTCGTCCAGCCGGGCGCCGCGCTCCCGCCACGGCACCGCGACCGCGTCGTACTCGTCGCGCGACCAGCCCAACCCGAACCCGGCGATGATCCGGCCGCGGCTGAGCCGGTCGAGCCCGGCGAGGCTGCGGGCCAGGTGGATCGGCGGGTGCAGCGGGGCGCTGAGCGTGCTGGTGCCCAGCCGTGGGCGCGTGGTGGCGTTCGCCGCGAGGGTCAGCACGAGCATCGGGTCGAGGCCGCGGCGGAACTGCTCGGGCATGGTGCCGCCCGGGTACGGCGTGCTCGGGTCGGTGGCGGCGTGTACGCGTTCGCCCGTCCACAGGCTTTCGAAGCCGAGCGCTTCGGCCTCGGCGGCCATCGTCGGCACCAGGGCCGGGTCGGAGAAGGGGCCGAACTGCGGAAGGGCCAGTCCGAGACGCATGGGAATTCCTCCTGTCGATCTGGGATCGCTGCTGATGGCTCTGGTCGGAACGGATGCACCGGGTCGGCGTTCGGACGAGCGTGCACCGTGGACCGCGGCCTTGCCCCGGGTGAGCGTGTAACTACCACCAATGGCAGCTCGGCGATCACGCCGGGTCGCGGATCCCGCCGATCGAGTTTCGCCGAAACACTTATGTCGCAACGTGATCCAGCTGATCGGCGGTTGTGCGTGGAACCGGGGACAGCGGGCCGTGGTGCCCGGTGTCGGCTGTGAATTCTGTGAAAACCCTTCACGTTGACGCCGAGTTTACTCGTCAGTAAGTATTTCGGTCGCCGCGCGGCTCGCCCCTTTCGTTCACCGATTCTGCGAGGTGAGGCCAATGAAGTCCCTATTTCGTGGTAGACGTGCCGCCATCACCGCGGCCATCGCCGCGGCCACGGCGCTCGCGTTGACCCCCCAAGCCATGGCCGCCGCATTCGACATCAACTTCGACTGCGCCGGTGACTCTCCGGTGGGAGAGCAGAAGTTCAGCCTGCAGCAGTCCGCCGACGTCACCGCGCCGCCCTCGGTCGCTCCCGGCGGGGCGCTCGACATCGTGATCGACCCAGGCCCGAACACCGTGCCCGCCGAGGTCAACGGGTACACCGTTAAGCGGATCGAGGGCATGGACCTGAAGATCCCGATCCCGGCGAACACCACGTTCGTCTCGGCGGACCTGGCGGGCGGCTCCGGCCTCGGGCCGAACCCGCCGACGTTCTCGGTGGACGGCAACGTCGCCACGATCCACCTGGACGGTCCGATCGCGGGCGGCTCGGAGTTCGAGCTGCCCACCGTGACCGCGCACCTCACGGCCGCGGATTCCGGCACGATCGAGACCAAGCTGCACGGCACCAGCCACGATGACCCCGGGCTCACCTTCACGGCGGTGGTGTCGTCGATCATCGGCGACCAGAACGTGCCGTCGCGGTGCTTCCCGAACCCCAACCCCGTCCTGACCACCACGACGATCGGCTGACCCGGCGCGGATCGCGGGTGTTGGGTGGCGGCCCGTCGCGAATTCGCCACCCAGCACGCGTGCCCCGTCCCCCCGACTGGTCGGCTCACGTGTCGGAGCGAACGGCCTGTTCGCCTCGCTAGGCGAGGTGAACAGGCCGTTCGTCTCAGGCGCCGGCCGCAGGCTTCCTGGTGATCAGGTGGGTGGCGATCCCGGCGAGCAGGCCCCAGAACACCGAGGCGATGCCGAAGATCGTCAGGCCCGAGGCCGTCACCAGGAACGCGATCAGCGCGGCGGTGCGGCTGCCCGGGTCCTCGGTGGCCTTGGTCAGCGAGCCGCCGATGGTGTCCAGCAGGCCGATCCCGGCGAGTGCGGTGATCAGCGCGAGCGGGAACGCGGCGATGAGGCTGCCGAGCATCGCCCCGAAGATCCCCAGCAGCAGGTAGCAGACGCCGGAGGCGATGCTGGCCTTGTAGCGCTGCGCCGGATCCTCGTGCGCGTCGCGGCCCATGCACAGCGCCGCGGTGATCGCCGCGAGGTTGATGCCGAAGCAGCCCAGCGGCGCCAGCACCACGTTCACCGCCCCGGTCCAGGACAGGATCGACGAGACCGGCGTCGAGTAGCCGTGGGCCCGCAGCGTCACCATGCCCGGCAGGTTCTGCGAGGTCATCGTGATGACGAACAGCGGCAGGGCCAGGCTGATCGTCGCGTGCAGCGACCAGCTCGGCCAGGTCCACACCGGCGTGGCGAGCGCGAAGCCGACGCCGTCGAAGCGCAACGAACCCTGGAAGGCGGCGAACACAACGCCGATCACGAGCGCGACGAGCACTGCGTACCGGGGCAGCAGCCGCTTGCCGAGCAGGTAGCCCACCAGCATCGCCAGCACCAGCCAGAACTGGGTCTGCATGGTGGTGAACATGCCGAGCCCGAACTGCAGCAGCACGCCGCCGAGCAGCGCGGATGCGATCGACGCCGGGATCAGGTTCACCGCCCGCTCGAACCAGCCGGTGAGCCCGACCAGCACCGTCAGCGCCGCGGCAAGCAGGAACGCGCCGACGGCCTCCGCCATCGAGGTGCCATGACCGCTCGTGGCCAGTAGCGCGGCGCCGGGCGTGGACCAGGCCAGCACGACCGGCGCGCGGTAGCGGAGGGACAGTGCGATCGAGGTGACGCCGATGCCCGCGCCGAGCGCGAGGATCCACGAGCCGATTTCCGCGGGGCCGGCGCCGAGTGTCCGCGCGGCCTGGAAGACGATGGCTGCGGAGCTCACCACGCCGACCAGCGTGGTGATGGCGCCGGAGACCAATGTGGACATCGGCAGGGCGGTGGGGAGCTGTTGCCGTAACTGCACTGGGCTTCCGTTCTGTTTATGGAACGATGCGATGCTAGGAGGAAGCGGTGGAGCTGGTCAAGGTGGTGGGCGCGAACCTGCGCGCCGCCCGGGCCCTGCGCGGCCTGTCGCTGTCCGAGACCGCCCGCCGGGCCGACATCGGCAAGGGCACGCTCTCCGAGCTGGAAGCGGGCCGGCGCAACCCGACGCTGGAGACGCTGTATGCGCTCGCGACGGTGCTCGACGTGCCGCTGGGGCGGCTGCTCGTCGCCGAGCCCGGGGCGGCCGAGGATGCGGTGCTGGTCAGCCGGGCCAGCGGCGCGGACCTGTCCGGCGAGACTGTGGACGTGCAGCTGATGGACCGGGTGTTCAGCGGTGGTCAGCGGCTGGAGGTGTACCGGCTGCGCGTGCGCGCCGGGAGTCGGTACGTATCCGCCGCGCACCGGCCGCGCGTGATCGAGCAGCTGCTGGTGCACTCCGGAATCCTCGTCGCCGGGCCGGAATCCGCGCCGGAAACGCTCGGCCCGGGCGACTACATCCGCTTCGACGGCGGAGTCGACCACGTCTACCAAGCACTCGAAGACGACGCCTCCGCGACGCTCGTCATGCGCTACGTCGACCCGGTCTGAAGGGCTCGCCTGACCCGTGCGTGCTTTGTGTTGCTATAGAGCCTGTTTCCGAACTTGCTCTGCGTAGCGGTGCGGGTGGCGGAACCTCAGGCGTCTTCTCGCTGTGGGATCCCCGACATCATGAATGCCAATTCACCACGTCGGGGCTGTCCTCGCGAGAAGACCTCTGAGAACCCGCGGCGGTGCGAGCTGCGAGGGTGGGCTAAGCGGCTGCGCCGCTTCAAAGACAAAGCCCCGCGATACCACACCTCACACCACGACATCCAAAACAGCCTCTATAGCAGCACAAAACACACACGGGCCACGCGACCAGTGGAAACCGGGCGGCCTCGGCTCGCATCGGAGTGAGTACTCACTTCTTCGTTGACGGAGTGAGTACTCACTCCGTATGTTGGAGGCGTGGCGGAAACGAAGACGCGGCGCAGGGCGCCGGGGATGAGTCCGGAAGAGCGGCGGGCGATGATCATCGCGGCGGCCGTGCCGCTCGTCGCGGAGTACGGGGCGGCCGTGACGACGAGTCGCATCGCGCGGGCCGCGGGGATCGGTGAGGCGACGATCTTCCGCGTATTCGCGGACAAGGACGAACTGCTGGGGGCGTGCGTGGCGGAAGCCGTCCGGCCGGACCACGTGGTGCGGGAGATCGGCTCGATTTCGATCGACGAGCCGTTGGCGCAGCGGCTCGTCGATGCGGCCGACGCGCTGGCCGCGCACCTGGAGCGGATGGGCGCGGTGCTGGGATCCCTGCACGCTTCCGGGCAGTTGCGCGGCCAGCGCGGCGCGGACCGGGAACGGCCGGAGGCCGACGACCGGGCGGAGTCCATGCGGCAGGTCCGCGATGCGATGGCGGAGCTGTTCGAGCCGGAACGGGAATCCTTGCGGTTGCCGCCGGAGAAGCTGGCGGCGATGTTCCTCGGGCTGCTGTTCGTGCGGCCGCGGATGGAGGAGCCCGCGTCCGTCGACACCACCGAGATCGTCGAGGTCTTCCTGCACGGCGCGATCGAGGAGGCGAAATGACGGTCACCCTGAACCACACGATCGTCCCGGCGCGGGACAACGACGCGGAGGCGGATTTCTTCGCCGGGATAATGGGATTGCGGCGCCTGCCGCCGGACGGCGTCGACGGGAAGTTCGCGCCGGTCGCGGTCAACGACTCGCTGACCTTGCAGTTCATGACCGTGCCCGAGGCCGAACCGCACCACCTCGCGTTCGACGTGGAACCTGCGGAGTTCGACCAGATCCTCGCGCGCCTGCAGACGCGGGGCGTGTCCTACGGCAACAGCCCGCGCGATCCCGGCAACGGCCGCACCGACCACCCGTTGTGCCCCCGCGGCCTGTTCTTCACCGACGAAACCGGGAACCTCTACGAGGTCATGACCACGGCGTGAATGCCGAAGGCCCCTCCGGGACGGGGGACCGGAGGGACCTCGGCAGCGGGACGCTCGCGCCACCTTCGGGGGATGATGGCGGACGAACGGGAGAGGGCGCCCGCGGCCGAGCGGCCGGGGGCGCCCTCACCTGATCAGCGGTTGTCCTCCTTGAGCATGTCGGAGCACTTCTCGCCGATCGCCATCGTCGTGATGTTCGGGTTCACCCCCACCAGGAACGGCATCGCCGAGCCGTCCGCCACACGCAGGCCCTGCACGCCCTTGACCCGCAGGCGCGGGTCCAGGGGCTTCGTCGGGTCGTCGTCGGCACCCATCGGAACCGACGCCGCCGGGTGGTAGACGGTGTTGTGGGTGCGCTTGAGGTAGTCGGCGATCTCGTCGTCGGTGCGCACGTCCGGGCCGGGGAACAGCTCGGCGCCGGCCCAGTCGCCCATCGCCGGCTGCGCCACGATCTTGCGGGCCAGCTTGATGCCCTCGGTCATCACCCGGATGTCGTGCGGGTCGGTGAAGTACCGCGGGTCCACCTTCGGCTTGTCCCGGAAGTCCCGGCTGCGCAGCCGGACCGTGCCCGTGGATCGGGCGCGGGTGACGTTCGGGGTCAGGCAGAAGCTGTTCTCCGAGGTCGGGTAGCCCTGGCGCACGGTGTGCATGTCGAAGGGCACCGAACCGTAGTGGAACATCAGGTCCGGGCGGTCCAGGTCCGGCTCGGTCGTGGTGAAGATGCCGATCTCCCACCACTGCGTGGAGTCGGTGACCATCGGCTGCTTGGCGTCCCAGCTGATCACGCCCTCCGGGTGGTCCTGCAGGCTGGAGCCGACGCCGGGGGAGTCGACCAGCACGTCGATGCCGAACTCCCGCAGGTGCTCGCCGGGCCCGATGCCGGAGAGCATCAGCAGCTTCGGGGTGTCGATGGCGCCGGCGGACAGCACCACCTCGCGGCGCGCGGTCACCGTGCGGGTGTGGATCAGGTCCGCGTCCAGGTACTGCACGCCGGTGGCCCGGGTGCCGTCGAAGGTGACCTTCTTAGCCCACGCCTGGGTGCGGATCTCCAGGTTCGGCCGGTCCAGGTTCGGGTGCAGGTAGGAGACCGACGACGAGGACCGGGTGCCGTCCTCCCGCGCGTTGATCTGGAACCAGTTGGCGCCGTGCACCACGGTCTTGCCGGAGTTGAACTCCGTGGTCGGGATGCCCTCCTGCTCGCAGGCCTGCAGCAGCGCGGCGCCGCACGGGTCCTCCGGCGGGACGCTGCGGATGGTCACCGGGCCGCTGCGGCCGTGGTGCTCGCCCGGCCCGTCGTTGGTCTCCAGCCGCTTGTACAGCGGGAAGATGTCCTTGGCGCCCCAGCCGGTGGCGCCCATCGACTCCCACTCGTCGAGGTCCTCGGCCGGGGCCCAGAACGCGATGCAGGAGTTGTGCGAGGAGCAGCCGCCGAGCACCCGGGCCCGCGCGTGCCGCATGAACGAGTTGCCGTTGTCCTGCGGCTCGATCAGGTAGTCCCAGTCGTAGCCGGACTCCAGCAGCGCCATCCAGCGCTTGAGCTCCAGGATCGCCTTGTCGTCGACGTCGGACGGCCCGGCTTCGAGCAGGCACACGGTGACGTCCGGGTCCTCCGAGAGCCGCGCGGCGACCGCTGCGCCGGCGCTGCCGCCGCCCACCACGACGTAGTCGAACTGGTCTGTCATGGATCGAAACTCCGTTTCTGCTCAGGCAACCGGGCTGGAGGTGCTGTGGTCCGAAGTGGACTGGGCGGCGTGGTCTGCGAGCACACCGACCTTGTGGCGTTGGACGAACCAGTAGTACGCGAACCCGCCGAGCGCCGCGACTCCGACGAACAGCACCGAGCTGTACTGCAGGTACCAGTGGAAGGGCGGCTCGGCGTTGTAGACCTCGCGGCGCGGCCACGCCAGGTTGATCGTCATGCCCACGCCCCACAGCACGGCCAGGACGTTGACCGGCAGTCCGAGCTTGCCCAGGCTGAACCGGCCCTGCCGCTTGGCCTCGTCCCTCGGCACCGACCACTTGCCGCGCAGCCGCGCGATCAGCATCGGCACGGTGACCAGCAGGTACGAGATGTAGATCAGGATGATCGCCAGGCTGGTGACCGCGGTGAAGATCTGCGGCTGCCCGATGTTGACCACCAGCAGCGCCACCGCGAGCACGCCGATGACCACGGCAGGCACGATCGGCGTCTGGAAGCGCGGGCTCACCCGCGCCAGCAGCGAACCGGCGGGTAGCGCGTTGTCCCGGGCCATCGCGAAGACGATCCGGATCGCCGCGGTGTGCACCGCCAGCACGCAGACCGTGATCGCCACGAAGATCGCCAGCAGGAACAGCCGGCCCACCAGCGGGCCCAGCGCGTCGTTGAGCACGAACTGCAGGCCGCTCTCGGCCAGCTGCGGCGCCGAGAAGTCCTTGGTGGCCATCAGGCCGAGCAGGATGATCAGGCCGCCGAGGACGAACGAGGCGATCAGCGCCCGCAGGATCGCCTTGGGGGCGTTGCGGTGCGGATCGATGGATTCCTCGCCCAGCGAGGCGGCGGTGTCGAAGCCGTACATCACGTACGACGAGGCGATCCCGGCGACGAGGAACGCGCTCAGGTAGTTGCCGCCGAAGGCGGACTCGGTGCCGTTGGTGTCGAACACGACCGTCGGCGGGTTCACCACGACCAGCGCCAGCGCGACGATCAGCAGCACCGCGGCGACCAGCTCGATGAACACCCCGCCGCTGTTGATCCGGGCCATCAGCTTCACGCCGAAGGCGTTGACCAGCGTGGTGAACAGGATCAGCACCGTGGCCAGCATGATGCCGTTGACGGCCTGCTCGGTGCCGGTGCTGCCGTCGCCGACGACCTGGAAGCCGGACCAGATCTGCGGCAGCGTGTTCTGGTAGGCCAGCGCGGTGGCCGAGATCGACACGATGGAGGCCAGCAGCATCATCCAGCCGGCCAGCCAGCCGACGTGCTGACCACCGAGCTTCTTGGCCCAGTTGTAGATGGAACCCGCGATCGGGTACCGGGATGCCAGCTCGGCGAAACTCAACGCCACGAGCAACTGCCCGACGAACACGATCGGCCAGGACCACCAGTAGGCGGGGCCACCGAAGGACAGGCCGAAGTAGGACAGTTGGAAGGTGCCGGTGAGCACCGAGATGTAGCTGATCCCGGCGGCGAAGGTGGAGAATCCGCCGAGGCTTCTCTTCAGTTTGTTGGTGTAGCCGAACTCGTTGAGCTCGGCGTCATAATTGGGCGCGCTCATGCCCCGAACTCCTTTCCCGATCCTCCCCGCCCGCCGGATGCGGGGAGGGGAACGAATCGGGTGGTTGCTTTGCGTCGCGCGAAGATCACCGCCACATCGGCGGTTTCGAGCAAAGCGCGGCCCGGCCGGGCCGCGCAGTTCCCGCGGCGGTGGCTCAGCCACCGCCGCTAGACGTTCTTCCTCCTTGTGGGTCGGGTGGGTTGCAACGTTTGAAGTGCTCAGCCGCAGTTGGCGTCAGGCAAGCGGCGAAGCCGCTTTCCGCCACCTACGCAAGATGACCACCCGCGGGTTCTCAGACGGTGCCCACCCCATAAGGGGCTCTCTGCGAGGACCTGCCCCGGCGCCGCGTATTGGACATACATCAGTCGGGGATCCCGCAGTCGAGGCGGCGTCTGTAATTCCCGCAGGGGGGCCGCTACGGGACCACCTACGCAAAACGACCAGCTCACTGTCATTCATTCTCCGGAGAACCAGTTCTGCGGACCGGGCCGCAGATTCTGGTAGACGTGCTTTGCTTCCTGGTACTCGCCGAGACCGGCGCGGCCGAGTTCGCGGCCGACGCCGGACTGCTTGAAGCCGCCCCATTCGGCCTGCGGCAGGTAGGGGTGGAAGTCGTTGATCCAGACGGTGCCGTGCCGCAGCCGGTTGGCCACCCGCTGGGCCTTGGCCGGATCGCCGGTGAACACCCCGCCGGCCAGGCCGTAGTAGGTGTCGTTGGCGATGCGCACCGCGTCGTCCTCGTCGGTGAAGCGCTCGACGGTCAGCACCGGGCCGAAGGACTCCTCGATGACCGCGTAGCTGCCCTGCTTCACCTCGTCGAGCACGGTCGGCAGGTAGTAGTGGCCGTTCGCGTAGCGGTCGCCCTCTGGGCGGCGGCCGCCGGTGCGCAACACGGCGCCTTCGGCGACCGACTTGGCCACGTAGTCGTCCACCTTCGTCAGGTGCGCGGCGGAGATCAGCGGCCCGGTCTCGGCATCGGAGTCGAACGGCCCGCCGATGCGGATCAGCTCGGCGCGGCGGACGATCTCGTCGACCAGCGCGTCGTGCAGCTCGTCCTGCACGATCAGCCGCGTCCCGGCCGAGCAGACCTGCCCGGAGTGCAGGAACACCGCGGTCAGCGCGTAGTCCACCGCGGTCTCGAAGTCGGCGTCGGCGAACACGACGTTCGGGTTCTTGCCGCCGAGCTCCAGCGCCACCTTCTTCACCGTCGCCGCCGCGGCGGCGGAGATCTTGCGGCCGGTGTGCAGGCCGCCGGTGAACGACACCAGGTCGACGCCCGGGTGCTCGGCCAGCACCGAGCCGACCTCGGCACCGGTGCCCAGCACGAGGTTGCCGACCCCGGCGGGCAGCCCGGCCTCGGTCAGCGCCCGCATCAGCAGGATCGCGGTGCTGGGCGTGAGCTCGCTGGGCTTGAGCACGAAGGTGTTGCCCGCCGCGATCGCCGGGGCGACCTTCCA
This sequence comes from Saccharopolyspora sp. NPDC050389, assembly GCF_040655595.1. NCBI lineage: Bacteria > Bacillati > Actinomycetota > Actinomycetes > Pseudonocardiales > Pseudonocardiaceae > Saccharopolyspora > Saccharopolyspora sp. NPDC050389. Next base: position 60,727 of record NZ_JBFAKG010000034.1, on the reverse strand, counting down.
GGCCACCTGCAGCAGCGGGTAGTTCCAGGGCGTGATCATGCTGCACACGCCGACCGGCTCGTACTGCACGCGGCTGATCGAGTCCGGCGAGCCGGTGTCGACGAGGCGGCCCGCGTCGGTGCCGGCGAGCTTGCCGAAGTAGCGGAAGCACGCGGCGATGTCGTCCATGTCGTATTCGCTCTCGACCAGCCGCTTGCCGGTGTCCAGCGATTCGGCGCGGGCGAACTCCGTCTTGTCGCGCAGCAGGATGTCGCTGACCCGCAGCAGCAGGTCGCCGCGTTCCCACGGTGAAGTGTTCGCCCAGGCGCCGTCGTCGAAGGCGCGGCGCGCGGCGGCGATGGCCCGCTCGGCGTCGGCCGGCCCGGCCTCCGCGACGGTGGCCACCAGCGCGCCGTCGGCGGGGCAGCGGATCTCGCGGGTGCGACCGTCGCCGGCCGACGCCCACTCGCCATCGATGAACAGCGAGGGTGTCGAATTCTCTGCTTGCGACATGGCTCGTTTCCCCGTGATGTCGATTGTGCTTTTCGCGCCGGAACCGCACCGCTGCGCACTTCTGGTACCGATGTGCACATGGCCGCGATCCGATTCGCTCCGCCACACTAAAGCGCGTTCCCCGATTGCGCCGCCGGTAAGCGCGGGCGGCGCGATTCTCGCCGAATGGGGACCGATCGACCCGCGAGTCGCGGAATTCACCTCCTGGTGGTCCATTCGGTGGCGGGTTAACGCTTGTGTCCCGGCGCAGTGCCGCGAAGACCCTAACACCGGTCCTGTACATCTGTACATCATCGGGCTTCGGGCCCTGCGGTGAATCATCGAAAAAAGTGTGATGAACAGGCGGAACGCCGTTGCGGTGACCTGGGCCGCATCGCGCTAGGTGGTCAACATGGCACGCTGGACGGCGTTGTGGAGTTCACGGGAGGAACGCCGAAGCGAATGTCGACCACCCAGCCCGCGCCCGCCGCGCGCCGCAAGGACCCGGCCCGCCGCGAGCGCATCGCCCGCGCCGCGATCACGGTCGTCGCCGAGCGCGGGGTCGAGAAGCTCACGCACCGTGCCGTCGCGGCTGCGGCCGGTGTTCCGCTGGGATCGACCACCTACTACTTCGCGACGCTCGACGACCTACTGGCCAGCGCGCTGCGGCAGGCCGCCGAGGACGACGTCGAGCACCTGCGGCAGTGGGCAGACCGGCTCGAGCGCGGCGGTGATCTCGCCGTCGCGCTGACCGACCTGGTGCTGCACTACCTCGGCCCCGCCCGGCCGCAGACCACCGTCGAGCACCAGCTCTACATCGCCTCGCTGCACAAGCCGGCGTTGCGCCAGGTCAGCCAGGAATGGGACAGCGCGCTGGCCGAGCTGTTCGCCTCCTACACCGATCCAGCCACCGGGCGCGCATTGTCCGTTCTGTTCTGCGGTTTGCTGCTGCAAGGCATCGTCCGGGAATCGGTGCCGAGCCGAGATGAAATCGAGACGATATTCCGCAGGGTGCTCGGCCCGGGCGCGAAAACCTGATTCCAGCAGGCAATTCCGCGCTGGTGACCGGACGGTCAACATCCGATGACCGTTGCATTGCACCGGATTCCCGACAGTTGATCTCGATCGCCGCTGAGGTGGACAATGGCCGCAGCGATCCGTGGCACCTGGCGTCCGAGCATGCGCTCCGGCGGATTTCAGCCCGGCGGAGCACATCGCGGGGACGTTCTCCCGGTGTACAACGGACTTGCCGCGTCGGGGCGTGGCTCGCTCCCAGCAAAGTTGATCAATCGAGCGGGGTGAGACCGTGGGGCACATCGAAGACCGCGAACTGGTGCCGCTGAAGTCGGATTTCGACACAGTGTGGTACGGGTTCCGTCGATCGCAGGTGAAGTTCTACATCCAGCAGACCGAGAACGAGATCCGGCTCATCACCGAGGACCGGGATTCGGCGCTCAGCCAGGTCGGCGACCTGTCGGCGCAGCTCGACCAGGCGCGAGCCGAGGTCGAATCGCTCAAGAAGCAGCTCGACGAGCAGGCGCGCACGCCGATCGACGCCGCCTCGCTGACCGACCGGTTACGCCGGATGGTCCGGCTCGCGCAGGACGAGGCCAACGAGGTGGTCGACGTCGCGCAGGCCGCGGCCGAGCACGAGTGGGCGCGGTCCGAGCAGGCCGCCGCCGAGCTCCGGGAACGCTACGAGAAGCTGGTGGCCGAGGCCGACGAGTGGCGTCGCCAGTCCGAGCAGCAGCGCAACGAGATGCTGGCGCGCACCCGCGACGAGGTCCAGGCGATGGCGCGCGAAGCGGAGCAGTGCCGCCGCCGGCTGGACACCGAGGCCGAGGAGCGACGCACCCAGGTCGAGTACGACTTCGATGTGTCGATGACGGCGCGCCGCGAAGAGGCGACGCGCATCCAGGCCGAGCGCGAGCAGAAGAGCCGCGAGGAGGCGCAGCGGCGGGTCCGCGAAGCGACTGCCGAAGCCGAGCGGCGGGTCCGGGAGGCCGACGAGTACGCCGAGTCGATGCTGCGGATGCGGCAGGACGTCGCGGAGCGCGTCCGGGCTGCGCAGCAGGTGCTGGCGACGGCGGAGCCGCTCCTGGCGGCGACGGAGGCCGGCGCGGCGAGCGAGGAGGCCGACGGTTACGTCGGCGAGGTCGTCCACAGTGGACAGGTGCCGTCCGACGAAGTCGAGGTGCCCAAGCAGCGCGACGAGGAGCCGGTTCCGCAGGAGGCGGCGGAGGCCGCCGCGGCGAAGTAGCCGGCGAGCGGCAGCGCTGCGGCGAGCCGCGGCCGGCCGCGGCGGTGTCGGCACTGGGCTCGTGAGTGAAAGATCCGGTTCTTACCGGAGGGAACACTCACGAGCCCAGTGCCGCGCGCCTGCTCGCCTCGTGAGTGCTCGTGCCGGTTCTTACTGGAACGTTCACTCACGACCGGGTCAGCCGCCCCAGCTGTGCCAGCTCTCCACCTCGATCCAGCCGCTGATCCGCGGCCGGTCGCGGACCGGGTACGGCTCGCCGGTGTAATGCCGGGCCAGCCGGTCGATGTCGGTCAGGTCCGGGTCGTCCTCCAAGGCGATCACCCGGCCGCGCAAGCTGATGTGCCGGTACCAGCTCTCGCCGTCCAGCACCGTCAGCGACACCCGCGGATCGGCCCGGAGGTGCTTCAGCCGTGCCCGGCCCGCGTCCATGTTGACCAGCACTTTTCCGCTGTCCCACAGGTACCAGGTGGCCACCGAGACCGGCGCGCCTGCGGCGTTGACGGTGGCGATCACCGCCGGGTTCGGGCGGGACAGCAGCTCCTGCGCGTCCGGCGGCAGGTCTTCCTTCGGCATCGATTCGTCCTTCCGGGAGGCGGTTCTCGTTACCTGCCGCGAGGATTCCAGCTGGTGCAGCGGGAGACGGCGAGAACACGCCGTGGTCTTCCCGCTGTTGCCCGGTGGAACTAGGTTCGGCCTGATCTCGGGCCCAGCAGGAGGCGGAATGAACTGGCGCGGTCTGGTCACCTTCGCGGTGGTGTGCGGCATGTTGCTCGTCGGAGCGCCGGTGGGCGCGGCTCCGCCGGACGACATCAGGGAGCGGCTGGCGGCGGTGCCCGGGCTGACCGTCGTCGGCGAGCGGCCCACCGAGCCGGGATTCCGGCTGTTCGACCTGACCTTCGCGCAGCCCAACGACCACCGGCACCCGGAAGCCGGGCAGTTCCAGCAGCGCCTGACCCTGCTGCACCGCGACCTCGACCGGCCCACGGTGCTCTACACGAGCGGATATGAGCTGCCGAGCAGGACCGCCCGCACCGAGCCGACGCGGCTGGTCGACGGCAACCAGGTCGACCTGGAGCACCGGTTCTTCACCCCGTCCCGGCCCGATCCCGCCGACTGGAACGATCTCGACATCTGGCAGGCGGCCACCGACCAGCACCGGGTGATCGCCGCGCTGAAGTCGGTCTACCAGCGCGAATGGCTCACCACCGGCGCCAGCAAGGGCGGCATGACGGCCGTCTACCACCGCCGGTTCTACCCCGACGACGTGGCAGGCACGGTGGCCTACGTTGCGCCCAACGACGTCGACAACGACCGGGACGTCTACGACGAGTTCCTGGCCTCCGTCGGCACTGATCCGGCCTGCCGCGGCGCGTTGCTCGCGGTGCAGCGCGAGGCGCTGGTCCGGCGCGACGAGATGCTCGCGAAGTTCCGCGCCTACGCCGATGCCGAGGGGCTGACCTTCGACCGGATCATCGGCGACACCGACCGGGGCCTGGAGATGGTCGTGCTGGACACGCCGTTCGCGTTCTGGCAGTACCGCGGACAGGAGGACTGCGGCAAGATCCCGGCGACCACCGCGAGCACCGACGAGATCTACGCGTTCTTCGACGAAACCGTGCAGTTCTCCTTCTACACCGACCAGGGCATCGAGCCGTACGCGCCGTACTACTACCAGGCGGGAACGCAGCTCGGCTGGCCCGGCGTCTCCGATGAGCCGCTGGCCGACCTGCTGCACCACCGGGAGCTCAGCCAGCCCCGCAACCTGGTGTCGCGCGACATCCCGATGAGCTTCGAACCGGGCGTGATGCGGCAGGTCGACGCGTGGGTGCGCAGCGGGGGAGCGGAGCTGATGTTCGTCAACGGCGAGCGCGACCCGTGGAGCGCGGAACCCTTCGAGCTCGGCCAGGACACCGCCGACTCCTACAGTTACCTGGTGCCGGGCGGCAACCACGGGGCCAAGATCGAGGGCCTACCCGAGCAGCAGCGAGCCGAAGCGGAAGCGGCGGTCCGCCGCTGGGCCGATGTCCCGCCGCCGGCCCGGGTCCTCACCCCGCTCGACGCGGAACCCCAGACCCAGCGCCCGATCTGACGGGTCTTGCGCGTGAGGGGCGCCTTTCACCGGCTCGGCCGGTGGCAGGTGCCCCTCACGCTTCGCTGGATCGTGCGCGGCGGCGGTTGGCGAGGCCGTCGTAGGCGCGCATCAGGAACTTGTGCGTCGGGCGCTCGACGACGCGGGTGAGCGCCCAGCCCAGCGCCGTGCCGGTGACCAGCATCGCGGCGGTCTGCAGGAGCGGATCGACGCCGATCTCGTCGAGCTTCTTCATGACGATGTAGCCGATCGTCTGGTGCACCAGGAACACGCCGTAGGAGATCCCGGCGAACCAGCGGATCCGGCCGGCCAGCCACTCCGGGACGAGCCGGTTCCAGTCCGGCCCGAAGGCCGTCAGCGCCACCACGACCATGCCGATGCACACCCCGACCGTCGAGCCCCAGTCCGCGATCAGGCCTTCCGGCGTTTCGCTGTAGTTGTGCAGCGCCTGGCCGAGCATGCAGGCCGCCAGCATCGCCGCGAAGTGCAGCAGGTGGATGCGCCGCGTCGACCACAGCCAGATCGCCACCCCGGCGACGAACAGGTGCCAGCGGTGCACGCCGATGCCGTCGACGATCGTGCGGTAGAGCTCGGACTTGTCGGCCACCCGGATCGGCCACTGCGCGATCGGCACCAGCACGGCCGCCCACAGCACCACGATGATCCGCCGCCCGTGCCCCCACCTGGTGCGGAACAGCAACGCGGCCGCGGTGAAGCCCATCAGCTGCAGCGGGACCGTCCAGTGCGATCCGTCGATGAACCAGTATTCCGCCGGTTTCCAGTTCCACAGCATCAGCAGGTTCCACCAGAGGTCGTTGAAGCTCGGGTAGAACCAGCCCTCGATCGCCGCCCAGCGCATCACCGCGAAGACCACCACCACCGCGCCGAGGAACGGCGGCAGCAGCCGGGCGATGCGGCCCCACCAGTAGCGCAGCACGCTGCCGCGGCCGATGGTCACGCAGGCGAAGTACGCCGAGATCACCAGCAGCAGGCTCGCGCCGACCTGGTAGGGGAAGGAGATGTCGCGCGGCGTCATCTCGGGGTGCAGGTAGGTGCTGAGGAAGGTCGAGTGGTAGAGCATCACGAGCACCACGCAGCCGGTGCGCACCAGATCCCAGCTGATCTTGCGAGTGCTCCGGCCCGAGGTTTGACGGGTTTTCGCGGCAGTCATCTCGGGCACGGACGCCACCGTACCAGGGAGTTTTGTCTGGTTATTTCCGTATTCTGATCGATTTGATCACGACGAAGGCCGGTTCGCCGGGCCGCGTTCGAGTTCGTCACGGCTTCCGCGCCACGGCGGCGTAACCGAGCGGCGCCGACGGCTGCAGGTCCAGGTCACCGTGTTCCGGCCGCCACTGCGCGATCGGCACCACACCAGGATCGACCAGGTCGAGACCGGTCAGCAGGGCCTCCAGTTCGGCCCGGCTGCGGCACGTCCCGGGATGCGGGTTGGCCGGCAGCAGGTCGAACACCGCGTGCATGATCTCCGGCGCGTGGTCGGCCGTCAGGTGGGTCAGCGCCAGGAACGAACCAGGAGCGAAGACGTCCAGGTATGCGCGGACCAGGGCGGACGGGTCGTCGTGATCGGGGACGTGGTGCAGCACCGCGAACATCAGCACCGCCGTCGGCTGGTCGAAGTCGAGCAGCCGCCGGACGTCGTCGGTGGCCAGCACTTCGTCGATGTCGCGCAGGTCGGCCTGCACGATGGCGGTGTTCGGGTTGCCTTCGAGGACGAGTTCGCCGTGCGTCACGGCGACCGGCTCGCTGTCGACGTAGACGACGCGCGTGGTCGGGTCGAGCCGCTGGGCGAGCTCGTGCGGGGCGCCGATCGTCGGGATGCCGCAGCCGACGTCGAGGAACTGCCGCACGCCGTGGGCCAGGCACATCCGGATCACCCGGTGCAGGCAGGCGCGGTTGGCCAGCGCGTTCAGCCGCATGCCCGGGGCCACCGACAGCACGCGCCGGCCCAGCTCGCGATCGACGGCGAAGTTGGTGCCGCCGCCCAGGAAGAAGTCGTACATCCGGGCGCCGCTGGGGCGGTCCGGGTCGAGGTCCTGCGGGAGCTGGCCGTGTTCCGACATGGTGCCTCCGGGTAACCGTGCAGGAAGCGGAGCGTAGTCGGCCGAACATCGGTCGAACAGGGTGAAACGTGATCGACGACACCACGATCGTGGTGTTGACCTTTAGCGCGCTTGAAGTTCGAGACTTTCGTCGATCGCAGAAGATCAGCGAAAGGGACTGGGACAATGGCGCAGCAGTACGTGTTGCCGGAGTTGGATTACGACTACGCGGCGTTGGAGCCGGCGATCGCCGGTGAGATCAACGAGTTGCACCACAGCAAGCACCACGCGGCGTACGTCAAGGGCGCCAACGACACGGTGGAGAAGATCGCCGAGGCGCGGGAGAAGGGTGACTTCTCCTCCATCGTGGGGCTGGAGACCACGCTGGCGTTCAACCTGGCGGGGCACTCGCTGCACCTGGTGTGGTGGAAGATCCTCTCGCCCAATGGCGGGGACAAGCCCACCGGCGAGCTGGCGGCGGCCATCGATGAGGACTTCGGTTCGTTCGACAAGTTCCGCGCTCAGCTGGAGGCGGTGTCGACGACGATCCAGGGCAACGGCTGGGGCGTGCTGGCCTGGGACCCGGTCGGTCAGCGGCTGATCACCCAGCAGCTGCGTGATCACCACTCGAACCTGTCGATCGCGACGACGCCGCTGCTGGTGTTCGACATCTGGGAGCACGCGTACTACCTGCAGTACCGCAATGTGAAGGCGGACTACGTCAAGCACCTGTGGAACGTGGTCAACTGGGACGAGGTCGCCGCGCGTTTCGCCGACGCTCGCGCCGGCTACAACGGCCTCCGCCTCCCCACCGCCTGACGAGTAGAACTGCACGGCGGTTTCGCCTGTTCCGGGGCCGTGTGCGTTTTGTGTCGCCATAGCAGCACAAAACACGCACGGCCCCGTCGTGCGTCCGGCCGGCGCGGTGGCAACGGTTCCGGAAATGTCATCCAACTGTGAGTTAGCCGATGACCGGCTCGGTTACGATCATTGGCCGATGGCGCGTCCGTCAGCTCCGCCCCGATACCGACCGGCCACTTAGGACCTCAACTGATGCCGACCCACGCCCCCGTTCACCGTCGAGGAGGGCGGCCGCCGCTGCTCGCGTTCCTGGCCGCATTGGTCGTCAGCGGTGGCGCCTGCCTGTGGGTGTCCATCGCCGCGCCGGCCGGCAGTCAGGCGCTCGTGGCCTGGTACGGCGGCGTTCTTTCGGTCCTGCTGTCCGCCGCGGTCGCCGTCTCAGCGCATGGTGCGCAGCTGCTGCGCCAGGCCCGGGCGGATGCGGCGGCGCTCGACGCGGATCGCGCCCGGCTCGCCGACGAGGCGCTTCCGGCCCTGGCGCGGCGGATTCGCGGCGGCGTCGCCGCGAACATCGCTTCCGGCGAAACGGCGCCGTCTTTCGGCGCCGCGCACCAGCGGGTCATCCGGGCCGTGGCGCAGGAAGTCGCCACCGGCGAACGGATGCGCGCCGCGGCCATGGCCACCTGCGCCAACGCGGCCGGGCGCATGCAGGCGCTGGCGACCAGCACGCTCGCCGACCTCCGCGAGATGGAGAACCGGCACGACGAAGACGTGCTCGCGGATCTCCTGAAGCTGGATCACAGCACGGCGCAGGCCGGTCGGCTCGCGGACAGCATCGCCGTGCTGACCGGCGCCCGCTCCGGCCGCCGCTGGACCAAGCCGATCGGGATGGAGAGCGTGCTGCGCGGCGCGATGGGCCGGATCAGCTCCTACCAGCGGGTCCGGCTGCATTCGACCAGCACCGTCGCGGTGGTGGGCTACGCCGCGGAAGGCGTCATGCACGCGCTCGCGGAGCTGATGGACAACGCCGCCCGCTTCTCGCCTCCGGCGGAGGAGGTCCACGTCTACGTGGAGGAGCTCCACACCGGCGTCATCGTCACCATCGAGGACAGCGGCCTGGTCATGAGCGCCGCCGCGCTGGCCCGCGCCGAGCGCGCCGTGTCGGCGGAACCGCTGGACCTGGCGGCGATGTCGGGCACCCGGCTCGGGCTCGCCGTGGTGGGCCAGCTGGCCCGCAAGCACGACCTGACCGTCTCCTTCCGGTCGTCCTCGCGCGGCGGTACCGGCGTCGTCGTGATGATCCCGCGGCAGCTGATCACGCAGCCCCGGCCGGAATCCACGCCCGCCCCGAGGCCCGCTCCGGAAGCCCCCACGGCCCCGATCGCGGACGTAAACGCCGATCCGGCACCGGAAACCGGCGACGAACCGAACGCGCTGCCGAAGCGCCGCCGCGGCAAGACGCTGGCCGCGGCGCGATCGGCCGCCCCGAAGGAAGCCGAGCCGGCGCGGCCGCGCCCGGACGCCGGGGCGCGGTTCGGCGCCTTCCGCAACGCCCGCCGCGACTCATCGTCCACTTCGGACGACAACTCTCAATGACGGCCTGACCGCCTGGACAACGGATTGGAGGCGCGGGTCGGTGCCGGTAGCCCGGAGCACCGCCCCACAGCTGCGATGACCACGAAAACTCGCGACCTCGACTGGTTGCTGGAGAACCTGCTGGAGCGGACGCCGGGCACCCGGCACGCCCTGGTGCTGTCCAAGGACGGCCTCAAACTCTGCCACACGCCCGGCCTGTCGGTGGACCAGGCGGATCAGCTGGCCGCCATCGCCTCCGGCATCCAAAGCCTCTCCTACGGGGCATCGGTCGAGTTCGGCGACGGCAGCGGCGGCGTCCGGCAGTCCATGACCGAGTTCTACGGCGGGGTGCTGTGCATCGTGGAAGCCGGGGTGGGCGCGCACCTCGCCGTGCTGGCCGCCGACGACGCGGACGTCGGCGTCGTCGGGCACAACATGAACGAACTGGTGGAGCAGATCGGCGAGTACCTGAGCTCCCCGCCGCGCGACGAGAACCCGGCCGAGGCGTGATGGCCAGGCGGTTGATCGACGAGGAGGACCCGGACCGGCTCTACACCGTCACCGGCGGCCGCAGCCGGCCCGCCGAGGACGCCTTCGACCTGGTGACGCTGATCGTGAGCGAATGCGATCCGACCCCGGGCATGCAGTCCGAGCACGCCAAGATCCTGCGGCTGTGCCACGAACCGGTGGCGGTGGTGGAGCTGTCCTCGGACCTCGGGTTGCCGGTGAGCGTGGTGAAGATCCTGCTCTCCGACCTGCTCGACATGGGCAAGATCACCGCCCGCCACCCGTCCTCGAAGCGCGTCGAGGCGCAACTGCCCGCCCCCGAATTCCTCAAGCAGGTGCTCGTTGGACTCCGGAACATCTAGTCGCGCTCCGCTGCGCGACACCGCCGCGGACGGCCTGAAGATCGTGATCGTCGGCGGGTTCGCCGTCGGCAAAACCACCATGGTGCGCTCGGTCAGCGAGATCCGGCCGCTGAGCACCGAGGAGACCATGACGCAGGCGGGCGTCGGCATCGACGAGACCGGCGGCGTCGGCGGCAAGTCGACCACCACGGTCGCGTTCGACTTCGGCCGCATCACGCTGGACGAGCGCCTGGTGCTGTACCTGTTCGGCGCGCCCGGCCAGGAGCGGTTCTGGTTCGTGTGGGACCAGCTGTTCTCCGGGACGCTCGGCGCCGTCGTGCTGGTGGACGGCCGCCGCCTGTCCGACTCCTGGTACGCCATCGACCGCCTCGAACACCACGGGATGCCGTTCGTGGTCGCCCGCAACAACTTCGGCGAACCGGAGCACAGCCTGGCGCAGGTGCGCGACGCGCTCGACCTGTCGCCCGAGGTGCCGTTGGTCGACTGCGACGCCCGCGACCGGGAGTCCAGCAAGGCCGTGCTGGTCGGGCTCGTCGAACACCTCCACGCCCTGTCGACCGCCCGGGAGGCCACGCGGTGACCAGCCCCAACAAGTCTTCGGCGGCAGCCGAGGACACGCACGCGGGGGCCGCGACGTTCTACGGTCCGCGGTTCCAGAACAACCCGGCGGAGGTCTACCGGGAGCTGCGGCGCGAACACGGCACCGTCGCGCCGGTGCTGCTCGAAGGCGGCGTGCCGGCGTGGTGCGTGCTCGGCTACCGCGAGCTCCACCACGTCACCAGCAATCCCGACCTGTTCGGCCGCGATTCCCGGCGTTGGAACGGCTGGAACGCGGTGCCGCACGACTGGTCGCTGCGGCCCTACGTCGAGCCGCAGCCGTCGGTCGTCTTCACGGAGGGCGAGGACCACCGCAAGCGCGGCGGCGCGCTGGCCGAGGCACTGGCCGATGTGGACGAATTCGATCTGCGTTCGCAGGTCGAGCAGATCTGCGACGGCCTGATCGACGGCTTCGCCGGCCGCGGCGAGGCGGATCTGATCGCCGAGTACACGCACCAGATCCCGTTGCTGGCGCTGCTGAAGATCTACGGGCTGCCGGACGACGAGGCGCCGACGCTGGTCCGGGACGTGGCACTGTCGGCGGAGGAGGGCGACGAGGCGGTCCGGGCGCACGAGCGCGTCGTCGCGCGGATGCTGGCGCTGGCGGAGGAGAAGCGCCAGAACCCCGGCCGCGACGTGCCTTCGTTCCTGCAGGCGCATCCGGTGGGATTCACCGACGAGGAGATCGCCACCGACCTGTTCATCACGATGGGCGCGGGCTATCTGACCACTTCGGACTGGATGGGCAACACCATCCGCCTGATGCTCACCGACGAGCGCTTCGCGGTGACCCTCGCCGGCGGCCGCCGCAGCGTCGGCCAGGCGCTCAACGAGGTGCTGTGGGAGGACACTCCGACGCAGAACTTCGTCGGGCGCTGGGCGACGCAGGACACGAGGCTGGGCGGCAAGCGGATCCGCAAGGGCGACCTGGTGGTGCTCGGGCTGGCGGCTGCGAACACCGACCCGCAGGTGCGGCCGGACTCCTACGCGGGCGCGGCGGGCAACCAGGCGCACCTGTCGTTCAGCCACGGCGAGCACGGATGTCCGTTCCCCGCCCAGGAAATCGCGCGGATCATCACCACGACGGGCATCGAGGTGCTGCTGGACCGGCTGCCGGACGTGGCGCTGGCGGTGGCGCCGGAAGACCTGGTGTGGCGCCCGTCGGTCTGGATGCGCGGCCTGACGGCCCTACCGGTCACCTTCACCTGGTACTGACCGCTGCTCAGGACCCGTGTGCACTTTGTGCTGCTATAGAGCCTGTTTCCAGGCTCGTCCTGCATAGCGGTGCGGGTGGCGGAACCTCAGAGGTCTTCTCGCTGTGGGATCCCCGACACACGTATGTCCAATTACGTCGCGTCGGGGCTGTCCTCGCGAGAAGACCTCTGAGAACCCGCGGCGGTGCCGGTTGCGTGGGTGGGCTAAGCGGCTGCGCCGCTTCAAAGACAAAACGCCCGCGTTACCACATCCGCACGTCACCACATCCAAAACAGGCTCTACAGCGACGCAAAACGCACACGGGTGCTGGGGGCACGGAGTCCCGGCGTCAGCGGGTCCAGCGGTAGCGGCGCTCTGGGCGGCCGGTGCCGCCGTAGCGGAGGCGGACTTCGGCGCGGCCCGAGGTCACGAAGTGCTCCAGGTACTTTCGCGCGCTCACGCGCGAAACGCCTGCGGCGTCCGCGCATTCCGCCGCCGACACGTCGCCGTCCGTCGCGGTCGTCTCGCGCAGGATGCGCTCGACGATCTCCGCCGTCTCGGTGGCCAGTCCCTTCGGCGGCGCCGCGCGGTGGGTTCGGGTGCCGAAGATCTGGTCGACGTCTTGCTGCGCGGCGGGGGAATCGCCGGGCAGCCTGCTGAGTTTCTGGTGCAGTGCGCGGAAGTTCTCCAGCTGGTCGCGCAGCGCCTCGTAGCTGAACGGCTTGATCAGGTAGTGCAGCGCCCCGCCGCGGATCGCGCCGCGCACGGTGTCCAGATCGCGGGCCGCGGTGATCACGATGACGTCGGGATCCGCCGACGGGCGCTCGGTGCTCGCGCGCAGCTGCCGCAGCACCGACAGGCCGTCCATGTCGGGCAGGTAGATGTCGAGCAGCACGAGTTCCGGGCGCAGTTCGTCGACGGCGCGGATCGCGTCCGCGCCGGTGTGCGCCACCCCGACGATCTCGAACCCGTCGACCCGGGCCACGTATCCGCTGTGGACCTTCGCGACCATGAAGTCGTCGTCCGCCACCAACACCTTGATCACGATCCCGGTCCTTCCAGCGGCAATCGCGCGGTGAACACCGCTCCGTGCGCGTTGTGCACCTGCACCGAACCGCCGCGACGATGACAGATCTGCCTGGTCAATGCCAGGCCCAGGCCGCGTTCGCCGCCGCGCGCGGCCTTCGTGGTGAAGCCGTGCCGGAACACCTCTTCGACGATCTCCGCCGCTACTCCGGGCCCGGAATCCCGCACCACCACGGTGACTTCGTCGGTGCAGCGCAGGTCGATCTCGATCCACCGGTCGGCGTCCGCCGGGCCGGCCTCGAGGGCGTCGAGCGCGTTGTCGATCAGGTTGCCCAGCACCGTGACGAGGTCGGCGGACAGCTCCTCGTCGATCTCGGGCAGGTAGCTGCCCTCGTTCAGGCGCAGGCCGACACCGCGTTCGGCGGCGAGGCTGGCCTTGGCGATCAGCAGCGCGGCGGTGGCCGGGTCGTGGACCCGCGCGGTGACCTCGGCGTGCCACTGCTCGCGGGTGTGGCTGATCCGGTGCACGTAGCGCTGCAGCTCGTCGTACTCGCCCAGCTCGATGAGCCCGGAGATGATGTGCAGCCGGTTGCTGAACTCGTGCGCCTGGGCGCGCAGGGTGTCGGTGGTGTCCCGGTGCACCGCGAGTTCTCGTTGCAGGTCGACGAGTTCGGTGCGGTCGCGCATGGTCACCACGGCGCCGACCGACGAGATCGGCATCCGGTTGAGCACTACGACCTTGCCGCGCCGCAGCACGATCTGGTCCACGCCGTCGGTGCGGCCGGTGAGCACGTCGCGGGCGCGGTCGTTGAGGTCCAGCGAGTCGATGTCGCGGCCCACGCAGTCCGCGGGCAGCGACAGCAGGCGGCGCGCCTGATCGTTGACCAGCGTGATGCGGTTCTGCTCGTCGACGCCCAGCACGCCTTCGCGGACGCCGTGCAGCAGGGCCTCGCGGTGCTCGACGAGCCGGGTGATCTCCTGCGGTTCCAGGCCGAGCGTCTGCCGCTTCACCCGCCGGGCGAGCAGCACCGATCCGGCGATGCCGAGCACGGTGGCGAAGCCCAGCAGGGTCAGCGGGTTCTCCGGCGCTTGGCGCAGGCCTTGGAGCAGGTCCGGCGGATTGCGGCCGGCCGCGACGACGCCGATGACGCGCGCGTCGTCGGAGATCACCGGCACCTGGGCGACCAGCGAATCGACGCCGTCCAACTGGATCTCGCCGACCCACGAGCGGCCGTCCAGCGCGCTCTCGGAACTCGGCAGCAGCTGCCCGCGCTGCCCGGGATCGGGCGAGGTGAGCACGATGCCGCGCCGGTCGGTGATGATCACGTAGTCGGCGCCGGAGAGGTTGCGGGTGCTCTCGGCGAAGATCGGCAGAACGTCCCGGCGGTAGGGATCGTCGAGGCTGGCGCGCACCCCGGAGGTGGCGGCGAGGTCTTCGGCGACCGACAGCATCTTGCGGCCCTCGGTGGCGCGGAACGCGGAGTCGGTCTGCGCGACGGAGAACACCGCGATCGAGGCGAGCAGCAGGACGATGATCAACAGCTGCCACCCGAGCAACTGCCGCGACAACGATCCCTGCACCCGCAACACCGAGCCCGCCTCCTCCACCACCGGCGGCCCGAACGTTAACCGCAGGCGTTCGGCGAACGCACGCCACCCCACCATCGTCCCAGGTCAGAGCGAGAAAACGAGGCATCGCCGAGCGTGATCGGCCGGTCACCACGCCGGTTACAGAAGTAACAAAAGTTTCGTTATGCACTCAATCGAGACATCGCGGCACCCGTGCAGGCAGCATGACCGCAATCACGTTCCGACCGCGACGGGATTCCCGGAGCGAGGCGCTGCCGGCGGTCCGCCGGTCGGCGCGGTGGCCCAGGTGATTCCGCGGCGCGGTGCGCAGGCCGCGGAAGCACGGGCGGAGGAGCCGGTGGACGCCTGAGACCCCCCAGGCACCCACCTCGTGGTGGCCCGGTCGCACATCCCCCGGCGACCGGGCCGCTGCCTCCCCTGCCGACGGCGTCCCCCGAACTTGGGAACCGGATGCCCGGCCCGGTGACGCATCCGGCGGAGATGATCGAGTTGTGGTGGCGTTTCCCCGGCAATATCCACTCACCGGGAGGTTTTGATGCGTCGTCCACTCGTCACCATGCTGCTCTGCGGGCTGACCGCGTTGGCAGCGACCGGAACCGCCGCCGCGGCGGAAGGTTCCCATCCGCTCGGCCTGGACAAGCTCCTGAACACGACGGTCCTCGATGTGTCCGGGCACGACGGGACGTCGCAGGACGGCACAGCGCACGCCGAAACGTCGCAGCCGGCCGAGAAGCCCCAGCCGCCGGCCAAGAAGCCCCAGGAGTAGAGCGTCCGCGCCGCGCCGCGCCGCGCCGCGCCCGGCCGGTTACGGGCGCGGCGCGGCGCTGCTCCTGACGAGCGATTCGAAGGCCGCGACGTCGCCGATGATTTCCTCGGCCCGCTCCGGAGATTCGTACAACCCGAAGTAGCGTTCGCCGATCTCGGCGGCGTTTTCGGCGGTGACTCCGGTGGCGATCGTGACCGTCGCGGCGTGGATTCCCTTCGGGGCGAGCTCGATGTGCAGCGCGTGCGCCCAATTCCGCAGGCCTGACATAGCCAGCCCCACGTTGCCCAGGAAGGGCGCGGGAACCATCGACGAAACCCCGGTGGTCAGCAGCAGCGATCCGCGGCCGCGTTCCACCATGCCAGGAAGCACGTGGCTGACGGCGGTGACCGCGCCCAGTACGCACAGCTCGAACTGCGCACTGGCAGTATCCGGATCGGTCTCGGCGGCAGAGGTGATCGGTGCCTGCGGACCGGGGCTGTATTCGAGCACGTCGATCGGCCCGAGCGCGCGTTGCGCTTCGTCGAGCGCGCCGGTCAGCGCGTCGCGATCCCGCACATCCGCCGGGTGCGCGGTCGCAGTGATGCCGCTGCTCTCCAGTTCCCGGACGGATTCGGCGAGCCTCGCCGCGTTCCGCGCGATCAGCCCGACCCGGAACCCGCGCCTGCCGAACGCGCGCGCAACGCCCATCCCGAGCCCCGGCCCGGCCCCGATGACCACCAGATTCTTGTGCACCAGCTGCCCTTTCCGCGTCGCCGCTGGTCGTTCCGGCCGTGTGTGTTTTGTGCTGCTATGGCGACACAAAACGCACACGGCTGTTCACCAGCGGAAAACGGCTGAACTTTCCAATACTTACGCTTTGTGCGTAGTCGCATTCTTTGGTACTAACGAAGCTGGCACAAGACGGCACATTCCTGTCGGTGACGCACACGGAGGTAACCATTGACCCGCGCCGATGAAGCGGAAGAAGCGGTCTGCCAGGAGGTGCTGGGAATCCTGGCGCTGGTCGGCGACAAGTGGAGCCTGCTGGTCGTCGCGCAGCTCCGGGACGGGCCGGTGCGCTTCGGCGAGCTGCACCGCGCCGTTCGCGGCATCTCGCAGCGAATGCTCACGCTGACGCTCCGCAAACTGGAGCGCGACGGCCTGGTCAGCCGCTCCGTGCACGCGAGCGTGCCGCCGCGCGTCGACTACGCGCTGACCGCGCTCGGCGAGTCGCTGCTCGGCCCGGCGCTGGCGCTAGGTGGGTGGGCGGCGGAGCACCGCCCTGAGATCGCTGCGAACCGGCGCCGCTACGACGCGCGCTGAGCCGAACAGCGCGGTTGCGACGATCCGGTGATCGTGTTGATCCACTGGACGAATCCACCTGTTCCACGGGAATCTGGGGCGATCCGGGTCGGCCGAGACTGGAGAGGGTAGGCGATGACGAAGCATCCGCTGGAGCCGTTGAACTCCGAAGAGATCCTGCGCAACCGCGAGATCCTGCAGAGCGCGGGGCTCCTGCGCGAATCCACCCGGTTTCCCCTGGTGCAGCTGGCGGAACCGGAGAAGGCCGTGGTGCTGGCGCGCGGCGACTTCGACCGACAGGTGCGTTCGGTGCTGCTCGACGCCAAGACGGGCGAGCTGACCACCACCGTGGTGTCGCTGACCGACGATCGGGTGGTGGACAAGCACACCGTCGACCCGGTCGAGCACGGCCAGCCGCCGGTGATGCTGACCGAGTACGAGCTGGTCGAGAAGATCGTGCGCGCCGACGAGACGTGGCGGCAGGCGATCCGCGACCGCGGCATCGAAGACGTCGACAAGGTGCGGGTCTGCCCGCTGTCCGCCGGCTGGTTCGGCGTCGCGGAGGAGAGCGGCCGCCGGATGCTGCGGGCGCTGGCGTTCCTGCAGAACGACCCGGAAGAACTGCCGTGGGCGCACCCGGTGGACGGGCTGGTGGCCTACGTCGACGTCATCGAGCAGCGCGTGCTGGAGGTGGTCGACGACCGCCACCTGCCGGTCCCGGAGGAGAGCGGCAACTACGCCGACCAGGAGCTGTTCGGCCCGCAGCGCGACACGCTGAAGCCGATCGAGATCACCCAGCCCGACGGCCCGAGCTTCGCCGTCGACGGCCACGAGGTGCGCTGGGAGAACTGGCGCTTCCGCGTCGGTTTCGACCCGCGCGAAGGGCTGGTGCTGCACCAGCTGTCGTTCCGCGACGGCGACCGGGAGCGGCCGGTGGTCTACCGCGCCTCGGTCAGCGAGATGCTGGTCAACTACGGCGATCCGGCGCCGGCGCGGTTCTGGCAGAACTACTTCGACTCCGGCGAGTACTCGCTGGGCAAGCTCGCCAACGAGCTGGTCCTCGGCTGCGACTGCCTCGGCGAGATCCACTACTTCGACGCGGTGGTGGCGCAGGAGGACGGCGCGCCCCGGACGTTGCGCAACGCGGTGTGCATGCACGAGGAGGACTTCGGGGTGCTGTGGAAGCACACCGACGTGTTCACCGGATCGGCCGAGACGCGGCGGCAGCGGCGGCTGGTGATCTCGTTCTTCACCAGCGTCGGCAACTACGACTACGGCTTCTACTGGTACCTGTACCTGGACGGCACCATCCAGCTGGAGGTCAAGGCCACCGGGATCGTGTTCACCTCGGCCTACCCGGCGGAGGGCTCGCGCTGGGCGAACGAGCTCGCCCCGGGCCTCGGGGCGCCGTTCCACCAGCACCTGTTCAGCGCGCGGCTGGACATGATGGTCGACGGCACCAGCAACGCCGTCGACGAGGTGCAGGCGCAGCGCGAGCCGATCAGCGCGGAGAACCCGCACGGCAACGCCTTCACCCGGAGCGTCACCCGGCTGGCGCGGGAGAGCGACGCCGCGCGCGAGGCCGATCCGGTCAGCGGGCGGGCCTGGCACGTGGTCAACACCGAGCGCACCAACCGGCTCGGCCAGCCGGTCGGGTACGCGCTGCACCCGCAGGGCTATCCGGTGCTGCTGGCGGATCCCGGCTCGTCGATCGCGAAGCGCGCCGAGTTCGCGACCAAGCACCTGTGGGTCACCCAGTACGCGGCGGACGAGCGGTATCCGGCGGGGGAGTGGGTGAACCAGAGCCACGGCGGCGCGGGCATCCCGGCGTTCACGGCGGGCGACCGCAGCATCGACGGCGAGGACATCGTGCTGTGGCACACCTTCGGCCTGACGCACTTCCCGCGTGCGGAGGACTGGCCGGTGATGCCGGTGGACCTCTGCGGCTTCACCCTCAAGCCGGTCGGCTTCTTCGACCGGAACCCGACCCTCGACGTCCCGTCCGGCAACGGCGCCGGGTCCCACTGCTGCGAGAGCTGACCAGGGGTCGTGAGTGCGGGAGCCGGTTCTTACCGGTTTTCGCACTCACGACCGTTGCTTTCCGGGCTCGCCGCTGATGAGAAGCTATCGAGGTGAGTACTCCGAAGCGATGCCCCTGCGGCCTCGGCGAACCGTTCGCCGAGTGCTGCGCCCGCCTGCACGCCGGCGAGCGCCGTGCGGCTACGGCCGAGCAGCTGATGCGCTCGCGGTTCAGCGCGTTCGCGGTGGGCGACACGGCCTACCTGCTGGCGTCGTGGCATCCCTCGACCCGGCCGGATGAGCTGAGCCTCGATCCCGACCAGCGCTGGGACCGCCTCGAAATCCTCGGCCGCACCGGTGGCGGGCCGTTCGACGCGGAGGGCACCGTGCGTTTCCGGGCGCACTACCGCCTGGGAGGAAGCGCGGGAGCGCTGACCGAGGACAGCCGCTTCGTCCGGGAGGACGGTGCCTGGTTCTACGTCGACGGCGACCACGAGTGAGCGGCGGTCACGACAGTTCGGATTCGGCGGCTTGGAGCGCGGCGAACTCCTCCTCGGGGGCGTTGGCGATCAGGTGGTGGCGGCTGTAGAACCAGAAGTAGGCCAGGGCCGCCAGGAAGATCAGGGCCATGATGGCCGCCGCGACCATGTCCACGATGAACGTCGCGATCACCGCCGCGATCGCCAGCACCAGCGCCACCGAGGTCGTCGCGATTCCGCCGGGTGTCCGGTACGGGCGCTCCAGGTTCGGTTCGCGGAAGCGCAGGACGATGTGCGAGAGGTTCAGCAGCACGTAGGAGATCGTCGCGCCGAACACCGCGATGTTGATCAGCAGCGCGCCGTCGCGGGTGGCCGCGGCCAGGACGAAACCGATGGTGCCGGGCACCATCAGCGCCAGGTACGGGGTGCGGCGCTTGCCGGTCACCGACAGCCAGCGCGGCAGGTATCCCGCGCGGGACAGCGCGAACAGCTGGCGGGACGCGGCGTAGATGATGGAGAAGAAGCTCGCCACCAGCCCGGCCAGGCCCACGTAGTTGACGATCTCGGCGAGCGCGTTGTTGCCGCCCGTGGCGGCGCGCACCGCCTCCGGTAGCGGGTTGTCGGCGCCGGCGATGGCCGCTGACCCGGCCCCGCCCGGCGCGACCACCAGGATGGCCGCGGCGAACACCAGCAACACCGCGATCGCCGCGATGATCCCGCGCGGCATGTCCTTGCGCGGGTTGCGGGCTTCCTCCGCAGCGAGCGGAACCCCTTCCACGGCGAGGAAGAACCAGATGCCGTACACCAGAGAGGCGAGCACTCCGGCGTAGCCGAACGGCAGGAATGCGCTGGCGCCCAGGGCCTCCGTCGGCGCGATGTCGAACAGCTTCGCCGCCGAGAACTCCGGGATCATGCCGACCACGAAGGCGATCAGGGCGACCACGGCTACAGCGGTGATGCCGAACATCAGCCGCAGGGCCTCGCCCACGCCGTAGAGGTGGATGCCGACGAAGATGGCGAAGCACGCCAGGTACACCGGCCAGCTGCTGGTCAGCCCGAACAGCCCCAGCGATTCCACGTAGCCGCCGATGAACACCGCGATCGCGGCCGGCGCGATGGCGTACTCGATGAGGATCGCGGTGCCGGTGGCGAAGCCGCCGAGCGGGCCGAGGGCGCGGCGGGCGAAGCCGTACCCGGCGCCGGCCACCGGCAGCGCCGAGGCCATTTCGGCGAGCCCGAACACCATGCAGGTGTACATGGTCGCCATCAGCACCGTCGCCAGCAGCAGGCCGCCCCAGCCGCCTTCGGACAGCCCGAAGTTCCACCCGGCGAAGTCGCCGGAGATCACGTACGAGACGCCGAGCCCGGCGAGCAGGACCCAGCCCGCCGCGCCTTGCCGGAGCCGGCGCTTGTCGAGGTAGTCGCTGCCGACCTGTTCGTAGTCCACCTGCCGCCGCTTCTCGGTCATGGCGGGTTCCTCTCCCGTGATTGGTATGACCGTGGCCCATTGGTTAGTCGGGCAGCGTGCTGCGGGCTCCGATCGATGTCAATACCCGTGTCTAGATATAGACGTTGTCGTCGTGCAAGCCGTCGATCGGGTGTTGACACCGCGACTCGGCTGCTGCTTCCATTGGCCCGCATCCAAAGGTCTGATCCCATACCAATTAATGGCCGGCTGGTTCGGCCGGAGGGAGCCACCGGTGTCGCGCAACGAGCAGCTGACCGTCGGACGACTGCGCGATCTGGTCGCCTCCGGCGAGGTGGACACGGTCGTCGTCGCGCTGACCGACATGCAGGGCAGGCTGCAGGGCAAGCGCTGCTCGGCCCACTACTTCCTCGAAGAGGTGCTCGCCCACGGCACCGAGGCGTGCAACTACCTGCTCGCCGTCGACGTCGACATGACCACTGTGGACGGTTATGCGATGACCTCGTGGGAGACCGGTTACGGCGACTTCGTGCTGAGCCCGGATCTCGGCACGCTGCGCCGGATCCCGTGGCAGGAGGCGACCGCGCTGGTGCTCTGCGACGTGCAGTGGCATTCGGGCGAGCCGGTCGCCCCGTCGCCGCGGCAGGTGCTGCGCAGGCAGCTCGACCGGCTCGCCGGGCTCGGGCTCACCGCGCACGTCGGAACGGAGCTGGAGTTCCTGGTCTTCCGCGACACCTACGAGCAGGCGTGGGACAAGCGCTACCACGAGCTGTCCCCGGCCAATCAGTACAACGTGGACTACTCCATCGCCGGGACCAGCCGGATCGAGGGGCTGCTGCGGCGGATCCGCAACGACATGACCGGGGCCGGGCTGTACGTGGAGTCGGCCAAGGGCGAGTGCAACCTCGGCCAGCACGAGATCGCCATCCGCTACTCCGACGCGCTGACCAGCTGCGACAACCACACCCTGTACAAGAACGGAGCCAAGGAGATCGCCGCGGGGGAGGGCGTCAGCCTGACCTTCATGGCCAAGTACGACGCCCGCGAGGGCAACTCCTGCCACATCCACGTGAGCCTGCGCGACGACGGCGGCCCGGCGATGCCCGGCGGCGGCGAGCACGGGTTCTCCCCGATCATGGAGCACTTCATCGCGGGCCAGCTGGCCTGCCTGCCGGAGCTGACGTACTTCCTCGCGCCGAACATCAACTCATACAAGCGCTTCGCGGCGGGCAGCTTCGCGCCCACCACCATCGCGTGGGGCCGGGACAACCGGACTTGTGCGCTGCGGGTGGTCGGCCACGGCGATAGCCTGCGGGTGGAAAACCGGGTGCCGGGCGGCGACGTGAACCCGTACCTGGCGGTGGCGGCGATCCTGGCGGCCGGACTGCACGGGATCTCCGAGGAACTGCCGCTGGAGCCGATGCTGTCGGGCAACGCCTACGCCTCCGACAAGGCCACGGTGCCGACGACGCTGCGGGAGGCCGCCGGGCTGCTGGCCGGGAGCAAGGTCGCGGTCGAGGCGTTCGGCCAGGACGTCGTCGACCACTACGTCAACGCGGCCCGGGTGGAACTGGCCGCCTTCGACGCGGCGATCACCGACTGGGAGCGGATCCGTGGTTTCGAACGCCTCTGACCGGCCGATCATCGGAATCAGCACCTACGTCGAAACGGCGAGTTGGGGAGTCTGGCACCGCGAAGCAGCGCTGCTGCCAACTACCTACGTCGACGCGGTGCACCGCAGCGGAGGAGTTCCGGTCCTGCTGCCGGTGCTCCCGGACGAGCCTGATCTGTCCTCTGTGGATGCACTCGTGTTCGCCGGTGGTGCCGACATCGACCCGGCGCGCTACGGCGAGCAGCCGCACGCCGAACTCGGCCCGACCCGGCCGCCCCGGGACTGCTGGGAGATCCGGCTGCTGCGCGCCGCGCTCGACCGCGACCTGCCGGTGCTCGGGGTGTGCCGGGGCGCGCAGATCATGAACGTCGCCCTCGGTGGGACGCTGCACCAGCACCTTCCGGAACTCGTCGAGCACCGGGAGCACCAGCCGGAGCCGGCGGTTTTCGGCAGCACGAAGGTGGATCTGCGGCCGGGCAGCCGGATCGCGGAGATCCTCGGCGAGCGCGTCGAGGTGCCGTGTTACCACCACCAGGCCATCGACGAGGTCGCCCCGCGGCTCGAAGTCACCGGATGGGCCGACGACGGCACCGTCGAGGCCGTGGAGTTGGCAGGCGCGCGGTTCGCACTGGGTGTTCAGTGGCATCCGGAGGAGGGCACCCCGGGATCAGGCACAGTGGACGATCGGCTGTTCGCGGCGCTGACCGCGGCGGCGAAGGAGGTACGCGGTGACCACCGCGCATGAAGTGATCAACCCGGCGACCGAGCAGGTCGTGGCCACCGTGCAGTTGTGCTCCGTGGACGAGACCGATGCCGCCATCGCGCGGGCGGTCCGCGCGCAGCGGTCCTGGCAGGCTCTCGCCCCGGCCGAGCGGGGACGGCTGCTGCGCCGTTTCGCCGCGGCGGTGGACGCAGACATCGAGAACCTGGCCCAGCTGGAAGTGCGGAACTCCGGTCACACCATTGGAAACGCGCGCGGCGAGGCCGCCAACGTGCGGGACGTGCTGGAGTACTACGCCGCCGCACCGGATCGCCTCTTCGGCCGGCAGATCCCGGTGGCCGGGGGCGTGAACATCACGTTCCAGGAGCCGTTGGGCGTGGTCGGCGTGATCGTGCCGTGGAACTTCCCGATGCCCATCGCCGCGTGGGGATTCGCCCCGGCCCTGGCCGCGGGCAACGCGGTGGTGCTCAAGCCCGCCGAGCTCACGCCGCTCACCGCGATCCGGCTCGGCGAGTTGGCGCTGGAGGCGGGACTTCCGGAAGGGCTGCTGCAGGTCCTGCCCGGCCGGGGCGCGGTCGTCGGGGAGCGGTTCGTGACTCACCCCGACATGCGCAAAGTGGTCTTCACCGGCTCCACGGCGGTGGGCCAGCGGATCATGGCCGGGTGCGCGGGCCAGGTCAAGCGCGTGACGCTGGAACTGGGCGGCAAGAGCGCCAACATCGTCTTCGCCGACGCGGACCTGGAGCGCGCGGCGGCGACCGCGCCGTACGGAGTCTTCGACAACGCCGGGCAGGACTGCTGCGCGCGGTCCCGGATTCTGGTGCAGCGCAACGTCTACGACCGGTTCATGGAGTTGCTGGAACCGGCGGTGCGCGGCGTGGTCGTCGGCGACCCGACCGACGAGAAGACCGAGATGGGGCCGCTGATCTCGGCCGCGCACCGCGCCAAGGTCGCCGGCTACGTCCCCGACGGCGCGCCGGTGGCGTTCCAGGGCGAAGCGCCGACGGGCAGCGGATTCTGGTTCCCACCAACGGTTCTCACGTCCGAGCCGACGGATCCAGCGTTCACCGAAGAGATCTTCGGCCCGGTCGTCGCGGTGGTGCCCTTCGACGACGAGGCAGACGCGGTGCGCATCGCCAACGGCACCGAGTACGGCCTGTCCGGATCGATCTGGACCCGCGACGTGGCGCGCGCGTTGCGGATGTCGCGCGCGGTGGAGGCCGGGAACCTCTCGGTCAACTCGCACTCCTCCGTGCGCTACAACACGCCGTTCGGCGGGTTCAAGCAGTCCGGGCTCGGCCGCGAGCTCGGGCCGGACGCGGTCGACGCGTTCACCGAGACCAAGAACGTCTTCATCCCGACTTCGGAGGACGCGTGAGCGGCCCGCTCATGCGTCCCGCCTGGTGTCCCGCAAGAGACAGGGAGTGAGCAATGCCGGAACGTTTGCAGGACCGCGTCGCCGTCATCACCGGCGGCGCCAGCGGGATCGGCCTGGCCACCGCCCGCCGGTTCACCGCCGAGGGAGCCAAGGTCGTCATCGCCGACGTCGACCCGGACACCGGAAAGCGCGCCGCCGACGAGGTGGGCGGGCTGTTCGTGCAGACCGACGTCACCGACGGCGAAGCCGTCGAGCGGCTGTTCGCCACCGCCGACGCGGAGTTCGGCGCCGTCGACATCGCCTTCAACAACGCCGGCATCTCCCCGCCCGACGACGATTCCATCCTGGACACCGGCATCGAGGCGTGGCAGAAGGTGCAGGAGGTCAACCTGACCTCGGTCTACCTGTGCTGCAAGCACGTCCTGCCGTACATGCGGCGGCAGGGGCGGGGCTCGATCATCAACACCGCGTCGTTCGTGGCGGTCATGGGCGCGGCGACCTCGCAGATCTCCTACACCGCGAGCAAGGGCGGCGTGCTGGCGATGTCCCGCGAGCTCGGAGTGCAGTTCGCGCGGGAAGGCATCCGGGTCAACGCGCTGTGCCCGGGGCCGGTGAACACGCCGCTGCTGCAGGAGCTGTTCGCCAAGGATCCCGAGCGCGCCCAGCGGCGCCTGGTGCACGTCCCGATGGGGCGCTTCGCCGAGCCGACCGAGATCGCCGCCGCGGTCGCCTTCCTGGCCAGCGACGACGCGTCGTTCATCACGGCCTCGCAGTTCCTGGTGGACGGCGGGATCTCCGGCGCGTACGTCACGCCCCTTTGAGTATCGTCGAGGTGTGCGATTCCAGCGGAGATCCACGCTTGGATCTCCGCTGAAGTCGCCGCGGCAAGGCCGGGGGGAGTGACGTGAGCAGCCAGAACGAGCCGTTGGTGCTGCACAACCGGGCGAGCGAAGCGCTGTTCCGCGCGGTGCGCACCGGCAACGCGTTCGAGGAGACGGTGGAGCGCCTGCTGCAGGCGATCCGGCTCGGCGTGGTGGCGCCGGGGGAGCGGCTGCCCGCGGAGCGGGAGCTGGCCGCCCGGCTCAACGTGAGCCGGGTGACGCTGCGGGAGGCGATCCGCGCGCTGCAGGAGTCCGGATACGTCGAGTCCCGGCGCGGCCGCTACGGCGGCACGTTCGTCAACGTCGAACCGCCGCGGCCCAGCCGCAAGGGGCCGCGGCGGATCGCCCGCGAGATGGGCGTCGACCTGCACGACGCCCTCACCCACCGGCACGTCCTGGAGGTGGGCGCGGCCGAGCAGGCGGCGGTCCGGGACCTCGGCGAGGCCGAGCGAGCCCACCTGGTGTCGCGGCTGTCGGACGCGGGCACCGCGGAACTGCACAACTACCGGCGGATGGATTCGCGGCTGCACCTGGCGATCGCGGAGCTGACCGGTTCGGCGTCGCTGACCTCGGCGGTCGCCGACGTGCGGATGCGCCTCAACGAGCTGCTCGACGCGATCCCGTTGCTGGAGCGCAACATCGTGCACTCCAACGAGCAGCACGAGGAGGTCGTGCGGGCCATCCTCGACGGCGATCCGGAAGCCGCGAGGCGAGCGATGGCCGAGCACCTGGAAGGCACCGCGTCGCTGCTGCGCGGCTTCCTGTCGTGAACGCGTGAGTGCCAACCGCTTTCTCGCGTGGCGCGCTGTGTTAGCCTCGGCGTCGACATCTCACCGTGGGCACATTCCATTCGTGGACACAGCCTCGCCAAGCAGCTTTCCTCGGGTCCGATGACCTGAGAAAGGTGGGAGTCACACCACATCGCAGCAAGGTGTTCTGAGATGGTTGTGACTATTGGGCGAGCAGACCCGCGTTCTGCTTTGAAGTCAACGCATTCCGGCAATCCTCCGAAACCGTGACCGGGCTCTAGGGCGTCTCCTGCGACGCCACCGGAACGTTCACATTTCCCGGACCGGTCATGGGATCCCGACCCGAGGCTGCGCGCTTCCGCCGCCTTCGGCGCCCGGGTCGCCGACCGGTACCCGCATTCTTGGAGGTAATCGGAGTGCCGGAGAACAATTCCGCCGACCAGCCGCCGACGCAACGGCCGTGGCTGGTGCTCGGCATCCTCTGCATCGGCTTCTTCATGTCGCTGCTGGACGGAACGATCATCAACATCGCCGTCCCGACCCTGATCCACGGCATCGACGCCTCGTACGACCAGGTCCTGTGGGTGATCGATGCCTACCTGCTGGTCTTCTCGGCGCTGTTGATCACGACGGGACGTCTCGGGGACACCTTCGGATACCGACGCCTGTTCCTGATCGGCATTGCCGTCTTCACCGCCGCATCCGCCCTTTGCGGCCTCGCGAGCACGCCGGGACAGCTCCTCGGCGCGCGAGTGCTCCAGGGCCTGGGCGCAGCGCTGCTGTTCCCACAGGTGATCTCGTCGATCCTGACGATTTTCCCGCCGCGGATGCGCGGCCGGGCGTTCGGCGTCTTCGGTGCGATCGTGGGTTTCGCGCCGATCTTGGGCCCGGTCGTCGGTGGTTTCATCCTCGCCCATCTCAGCTGGCGTTGGATCTTCTTCATCAACGTCCCCATCGGGGTGATCACGGCGGTGCTGGCCGTGGTGTTCGTCCCGGAACTGCGCATCGCGCACTCGCACAAGATCGACCTGGTGGGCGTCGTGCTCGCCACCGCGGGTCTGAGCGGGATCGTGTTCGGCCTCATCGAGGGCGAGCGCTACGGCTGGGGAACGATCAGCGGGCCGCTCAGCATCACGTCGATCATCGCCGCCGGTGTCGTGCTCCTGGTGCTGTTCGTCGGCTGGCAGCACGTCCAGCGCGGCGAACCGCTGATGCCGCTGGCGCTGTTCGCCGGGCGGAACTTCGCGGTCGGCAACTGGATCGGCTTCGTCTTCCAGCTGGGCATGATCGGCATCGCCTTCGTGCTCGTCCTCTACCTGCAGATGGCGCTGGGTTATTCGCCGCTGGAAGCGGGGTTTGTGCTCCTGCCCAACGCCGTTCTCACCGCGATCGGCTCGGCCTATGCCGGCAGGCTGGCCGACAAGATCGGCGGCAAGTTCGTTCTCGCTGCGGGGATGATCATGCTCGCGCTCGGCCTGGTGGTCATCGTCGCGATGGCGGGGCCGGGCTCGGGCGCGTGGCGCCTCCTGCCCGGTCTGGTGATCATCGGCATCGCCAGCGGCGCGACGTTCGCGCCGTTGCAGCAGGTCACCATGGACGGCGTCGATCCGCGGCTCGCGGGTGCGGCATCCGGGGTCGCCGGCACCACCAGGCAGGTCGGCGGGGTGCTGGGCACCGCGGTTGTGGGTGCTGTCCTGGCTGCTTGCCTGAACTCGGCCCTGCGGAGCGAAGCCGAGCTGCGGGCGAGCCAGTTGCCCGCAGGGCTGCGCGAGCGGTTCGTCGAGAGCGCGATGGACGGGGGAGGGCAGTTCCGCCCGCCGTCGGTGCCGGCCGGCCTGTCACCCGAGGACGCGGCCCTCTTCGCCCGGCTCGGCCATGAGGCGTTTGCGACGGGATTCGTCAACGCGATGCAGGTGGTGCTGTTGGGTTCCGCCGCGGTGCTCGTCATGGCGGCACTGTTCTGCTTCTCGTTGAAGGGACGTGACCGGGAAGCCGCCAGGGCGGACGCTGCCGTGGAAGGCTGATGTCAGACCGAACGGCGGGCGCGGCGTCCGTGCCGCGCCCGCCGTTCGGGCGATACATGGGCTCGGCCCAGGTCGCGGCGCGGTTCGAACAGGGGAACTAGACTTCGTCGGGTGGCGGACTACCGGATCGACGATCTTGCTCGGGCTGCAGGCACGACGGTGCGCAACGTGCGCGTCTACCAGGACCGGGAGCTGTTGCCGCCGCCTCGCCGGGAAGGGCGCACGGCGATCTACTCCGACGCGCACCTGGTGCGGCTGCGGCTGATCATCAACATGCTGGAGCGCGGTTACGCGTTCGCGCAGATCAAGGAGATGATCGCGGCCTGGGAGTCCGGGCGCAGCCTCGGCGAGGTGCTCGGGCTGGAGGAGGTCGTCGGGGCGTCCTGGGCGGACGAGGAGCCGCGCGCCGTCACGGTGGCCGAGCTGCGCAAGAAGTTCGGCAAGCAGTTCTCCCCGACGAACATCAAGCGGTCGATCGAGCTGGGCCTGCTGGAGCGGCGCGGCCGCGGTTTCGTCTCGCCGAGCCCGCAGCTGCTGGACGCCGGCGCGGAACTGGTCAGCCTCGGCGTGCCGCTCAACGAGGTGCTGGACCTCGCCGAGCAGCTGCAGAAGGACATCGACCACGTGGCGGAGATCCTCGTCGAGGTGGTGCGCAAGCACGTGCTGACCCGCCCGATGCCCAGCGACGACGAGATCCCGTACTACTCCGACGTCCTGCAACGGCTGCGGCCGCTGGTGATGTCCGCGCTCAACGCGGCTGCGGCGCGCTCGGCGGAGCGGGTCATCCCGGGTGTGCTCGGCGACAAGCTGGTGGAGCTGCTGGCGAACACCCGCAAGCCCGACCAGGCTTCCTGATCGGCTTGGGCAGCCACTCGTGAGCGGTTTGGATCGCTATAGCGCTCCAAAGTGCTCACGAAGCCGCACCCCGATCTGTCCGATGTGGACACCGTCGCGCGTGTGTGACACTTCATCCGATCCGCCCTGAGCGCCAGAGGAACTCATGACCAACGCAGCACTCGAGACCAACCCCATACCGGCCCGGCCGTCCGGCAAGGACCGCGCGGCGCGCGTGCTCACCGAGGTCTTCGCACCGTGGGTGATCGTCGTGCTGCTGCCGCTGGCGGTCGCCTGGCAGGCCACCCGCGCCCTCGGCCCCACCCTCGGCTGGGGCCTGCTGGTCTCCGCCACCAGCAGCATCCTGCCGATGGGCGTGATCGTGTGGGGCGCGCGGACCGGGCGGTGGGACAGCCACCACGTGCGCGACCGCGCGGGCCGGTTCGTGCCGTTCGTCGCGCTGATCGTCATGAGCCTGATCGGGCTGGGGCTGCTGGTCGCGTTCGGCGCGCCGTGGCTGCTGGTCGCCCTGGACATCGCCATGATCGCCTCGCTGTTCGTCACCGGCGGCATCACGGTCTGGTGGAAGGTGTCCATGCACTCGGCGGTGGCCTCGGGCGCGGTGGTGATCCTCGCCGTGACCTACCACCCGGCCTATTGGGCGCTGATGCTGGTGGTGGCGGCGATCTCCTGGTCCCGGGCGCAGCTCGGCGACCACACGACCGCGCAGGTCACCGTGGGCGCGGTCGTCGGCGCGGTCGTCGGCGGCGGCCTGTTCGCCGCTCTCGTCTGACGGCCCATGGCGTTCTTGCGTGAAACGTCACCCGGCACGCGTGGGCGATGGCGATTTCACGCGAAAACGGCGTTCGCCGTGCCTGGTAGGCGCCGTTTTCGCGCGAAATCGGCGTTACGCGAGCCCAACCGCCGCTAGGCCGTCAGGTCCGGGAGGTCGGCGCGGGCGCGGTCCCGCACGGTCGACACGATCGGCGAGCGGTCGAAAGCGCGGCTGATCTGGATCAACCAGCGCGCCTCGGTGTGCAGGTCGGCGGCCACGCCCCGGTACGGCGTGGTGGCCTCGCCCGGTTCGGTCCGGTGCCGGTGGCCCGCGGCGTGGGCGTCCAGCCCGGCTGCCAGGCAGGCCGCCTCCACCACCTGGTGGGCCGCCCGCTCGTCGAGCCCGGCCTCCTCGGCGGCCCGACGGGCCCAGCCGCTCGCCTCGGGGTGGACGAAGGACCGCAGCACCAGCTGCGCATCCCGGATCTCCACCACCCGCCGGTACAGCGCGAACTGCGCGTTCGAGGCGACCGCGCCAGCCGGCAGGGTGATCTGCGGCAGCTCCCCGGCCAGCCGCCGCCACAGCGGATGCAGCTTCCGGGCCTGGAACTTGGCGCGGCACCAGGTGATCGGCATCGCCACCCGAGGGCCCCAGACCGGCATCGTCGCCCCGATGGCCACCAGCGCCACGCACGCTCCGGCGCACGCGCCGCCCAACGGGTCCAGCACGCCCGGATCGTGCCCGGTCACCGCCCAAACCGCGGCGGCGATCTTGGTGACCGCCCAGCCCGCCGAAGCCACGCAGCCGGCCTGGATCGTGCGCAACCCGGCGCGCAACCACCGGCGGCTGCTCTGGGCGATGTAGTGGCGCAGGAACCACCCGAACACCGAGGTGGCCCACCCGATGTAGAGCGCGAACACGGTGACGTAGGCGGCGACCGCCGGGCGGTCGGCGAACGCGGCCAGGAACTCGGGGTGGAACGGGATGCCTGCGGTGATCATCAACGCCGTCATGGTGGCCGCGGCGACGGCGGCCACCAGGACCTGGACGCGCATCACCCGCCGCGCTCGTGCGCCGTCGTGCACCAGGTGGGTCAGCAGCCCGTGAACGCAGACACCGGCGAGCATGGCCAGGATGTTGGCCACCAGCCGGCCGAGGTTCGGCATCGGCTCCCAGCCGGACACCCAGAGCAGCGAGGCCGGGGCCACCAGGGCCGCCGACAGGCCGACGAAGCCGATCGCGCCGCACAGGTAGACCACGCTCGGCGTCAACGCGCGACGGGATTGCACGAGCTTCGTGACCGCCGCGAGCACGGCAACGATTCCCGCGCCTTGCAGGATGATGCTGATCATCGGCGTTTCTCGGGGCCGCGGCGCCGCGCGCTGTCGAACGTCGCCTGGATCTGGCGCAGCGTGCGGCCGCCCTTCGCGTCGAGCTTGCGCACGCCGCGGATCGGCGCGGGCACGCGGCCCGCCCGGTACAGGTACAGGCTGGCCACCAGCTCGGCCTCCTGCTCGGTGGTGGCGTCGAACGCCGAGCGGCCCAGCACGCTCTCGACCAGCTCGCGCGGCAGGTCCGGCACCAGCGCGGCCACCATCGGCGAGTCGGCCAGCCTGGTGTCCGAGTGCCCGCACACCAGGTGGCCGACCTCGTGCAGGATGATGTGCTCCTCGTGCAGCGGCGTGCTGGTCACGTAGCCGATCACGTCCCGGTCGGTGAGCGAGACGAGCGCACCGCAGGGGCTGTCGAAATCCACAGCGGACACCTGGCGGAGCTCGATCGGCCGGCCACGGGCCTCGGCGAGCTCGGCGATGAACGTCTGCAGATCCCACGGTGCGGGCAGCGGCAGCGCGGCCGCCAGCTCTTGGCACCGCGCCGTCAGGTCGCGATGGTCGGATGGCGTCACGTCCCGATCGTGGCTCACGGGCAGCACCAGCCGTGCGCAGCGGAACGGTGTCGGATCCGAGTTGTGACCACGTTCATGATTCATCGTGACCGGCGGTGCTGTTGGAGCGGCGCAGGTCTTCCACCACGCCCCGGATCCGGTCGGCCTGAGTCGAGGTCAGCCCGCGCAGGCTCACCGACTCCACGCCTTCCTCCTTCAGGGCGCGCAGTTCCACCAGCGTGGCCAGCTGCGCCCGGATCTTGTCGCCGTGCTCGCTGTTGTCGAACGTGTCCAGCGGCACGCGGAAGAACGCGGCCAGGGCTTTCAGGTGTTGCCAGCCGGGGTTGGGCGATTCGCCGGAAAGGATCTTGTAGAGCTGCGAGACGGACATTCCCGTCGCCGTCGCGATCGCCTTGACGTCGTACGGTTTTCCCGTTTCGGGACAGGGGAAGGACTCCCGCAGCCACGCCAGCCGCTCGGCCAAGGTGGCCCCTGGGTCAGACATCGCACTCACTCCGAAATCACAGGACGCACGCCCGCCATGTCGTTGACGAATTCTCACATTCTAGACTACCGTTTGATCGGATTACACGATTGTGGAATTCCGGGGGGTCTCCTGGGGGTGTGCCAGGCGGGGCACGGGTCGCGCGCCGATCCGTGCCCAGCCTGGCACCAGGTTCGAGGCCGCATAGGCATTCGCGCAGCCGGATACCCGTGCGTACTTTCTGTCGCCATAGCAGCACAAAATGCACACGGGTCCTGACCAGGCCTGTTAAGCCCAAGTGCCGAGGTGCCCCATGCCGATCGGCAAGGCGTGCCGGTCTCCTCGACGTCCGCACCTTGTAGATCGCGGCCCCGCCGGGAGCGGGTTTCCGGGGATACCGGGCTGATCGCTCCGGGCCGCATGAGCGTTTGCGCAGCTAGCTGCCCGTGAGTGTTTTGGGGCGCTATAGCACCCCAAAACACTCACGGGCCATGACCAGTCGAAACGTGTGCTCGTGGCTGAAATAGTCCTATGTGGACTATATGGGAAGGTATGCTCTTTGTCCGTGAAACCGCCACGTGGCTGGGGGCGCTTCTCCGGGCTTGGTCGTGATCATGGCCTACCGTGTCGGGCATGAACGCGGACGGCTGGTTGGCGGACACCAGGACCTCCTACGACACGGTCGCGGTCAGCTATGCCGACCAAGTGCGCGACGCCATCGCCGAGCGCCCATACCTGCGAGCGGCTCTGGCGTTGTTCGCCGACATGGTGCACGCCGCTGACGGCGGGCCAGTGGCGGACGTGGGCTGCGGGCCAGGACACGTCACCGCCCACCTGCACGAGCTGGGTATCGACCCTTTCGGGATCGATCTCTCACCGGCGATGATCGACGTGGCTCGGCGCGACCACCCCGGCCTGCGGTTCGAGGTGGGCTCGATGACGGACCTGGCTCTCGCCGACGCTTCGGTTGCCGGTCTGCTCGCCTGGTGGTCGTTGATTCACGTCCCCGACAATGCGGTACCCGCAGTTCTCGGGCACTTCCGGCGAGCGCTGCGTCCTGGCGGGCCGCTGCTGCTCGGCTTTCACGTCGGCGACGAGTCACGTCTGAAGACCCAGGGCTACGGCGGCCACCCGATGAAGGTCCACGTCCACCACCGCCAGCCTGACCAAGCGGCGGCTTGGCTGCGCGATGCCGGATTCGCGGTGGAGGCCCAGCTGTTGCTCGATCCGGACGAGAATCCGCATGCTGTCCTTTTCGCGCGCCGCTAGTCCCGAAATAGCCTCACCACCCGCTGCCACGCCATTGGCAGGAGGTGTCCTTCACGCTAGGCCGCCGCGGCTTGGCGGGTTGGTGCCGTGGTGGCGGTGGGGAGCGGTCGTTCGCAGAGCAAGAGGACCCCGGCCATGGCCACGACGACGCCGGTGGCCGCGTGGATGCCGAAGGCTGCCGCCGGTGTGCCGCCGTGGGTGAGGACTGCGATCGTGTCGCCGAGCGGGATGATCGTGACCGCCAGCGCCACCCAGCCCAGGGCTCGGCGTTGGCGTAGTGCCAACAGGATGAAGATGATCAGTGCGCAGGCGAGGTCGCGCACTCCTTTGATGATGAAGTAGCCCGCCGCGTCGCCTTGCGGCCAGTTGGGGATGCCTAAGCCCTCCGCCGCTCCGTTCGGGTCGATCAGGAACCTCGTTCCGAAGGAGACCACGAAGAGGGCGAGCGCGATCATCAGGACCGTGTTGAAACGTCGTAGCGTCATGGCTGGCTCCCGATTGTCTAGCGTTGATCTGTTCGCTAGCGACGCTAGCAATAGCTCTGCTCGGTTGTCTAGCAATGCTAGGATTCGGTCATGGCAGTGAGAGAGCGCAAGGAGCGGGAGCGGGCCGAACGGCACCGGTTGATCATCGAATCGGCGCGGGAGCTCGCCGACGCGGAAGGCTGGGACGCCGTCACCACCCGGCGGCTGGCCGAGCGGGTCGAGTACAGCCAACCGGTCCTGTACAGCCACTTCAACGGCAAGGACGCGATCATCGCTGCCGTCGCCGTCGAAGGGATCGCGGAGCTCGCCGCCGAGCTCATCCGGGCCCGCAAGGGCCGTCGAGCGCCCAAGGCGGCGCTGCGCGCGCTGGCCGAAACCTACCTGGGTTTCGCCGAGGAGAGGCCCGCCCTCTACGAGGCGATGTTCGTGCGGCCCGTCGACATCCCGTTCGGAACAGAGGACTCGCCCGCAGCCCTGCGGGAGGCCTTCGGCGAGTTCGTCGCGGTGCTCGAACCGCTGGCCGGCGACCGCGACCTGGAAACCCTCGCCGAGGTGGTCTGGAGCGCCCTGCACGGCCTGGCCATGCTGACCCGCGGCGACCGGCTCCGCGCCAGCCACCAGAAGGCCCGCCTCGACCTGCTGATCGACCTGCTCGTCTAGGCTCGCCAGCGTTGCTGGAACCTCGTTCGGGAGATCGCCGCATGACCGAAGAACTGCTCGCAGCCGCAAGGGAATCCGCCCGGAAGCTGTGCGCGGATGTTCCGGTCGCGACCGTGTGGTTGCGGTGCGAGCGGTACAGCACGCAGTTCACGCAACCTGCCGGCAGTTCCGACGTCGATCTCAGCTCCGATTTCCTCTCGGCGGCAGGAGATCTCACGAAGCTGCTCGGCACCGACGATCGGCCGCTCGTCGTGGAACTTGAGGTGCACGATTCGGGTCGGTTCGGGCTGACCTGCAGCTCCGAGCTCGACTCGGCGACCCGGGTGGTGTTCGACGACGGGCACCGGTTCCCCGGACATCCCGGGCCGGGCATGCCGTTGCCGCCCGCCGCGAGGAACACCGGCGAGCCGACCGATCCGGCCGTGCTGACCACGATTTCCGCGCTGTTCGAGGAGTTCGTCGAGCGGTACACGGCGATCAAAGGACGGCCACCCGAGCTGCGGCCCGGGTACACCGAGGCGGAAATCGCCGCCGCCGAAGACCAACTCGGTGCTCGGCTGCCGGAGGATCTGCGGGCGCTGTACCGGATGACCCGCGACGACGGGTCCGAAACCGGGCTGCTTGGCAGGTTCTCGCCCTATCCGCTGGACGTGGTGGTCGAGTGGTACACCACCGGGACGCCGGGCTCGCTGGGCTGGAACGACGGCCCGTTCGACGATGCGGTGATCTTCGAATCCGATCCGCCGGGCGCGATCAAGCGGGTTTCCCGCAACGACTGGTGGATCACCTTCGGCACCGACTTCGCCATGAACAACATCGCGGTCGACCTGGACCCGGGCGAGCGGGGGAGTTCGGGGCAGGTCATCGAGCACGGCCGCGACATCATGGGCCCGCCCGCCCTGGTCGCGGAATCCGTGACGGCCATGCTGGCCGATGTCGTCGAATCCCTCCGCGACGAGGAGTTCGAGGACGAGGACCCGGAGTCCGGCTACCTGGAATCCTTCACCGGTTTCGGCGGCGAGGGCGGCGGGCACGACCGCGTCTACCACGACTTCGGCGACCGGAACCTCGCGGAGGTCGTGAGCCGGATCGACGACAGCTACCCGGCGCAGTGCCTGTACCTGAACGACGCCGAACAACTGGATCTGGGCGCGTTGGCGCCGTTGAACGGCCTCCGGGAACTGTCGATCAACCGCGCGTCGTCGGTGAACGCCCGGATCGGAGACCTGCCCGCGCTGGAGCGGGCGGCGATCGAGACCGAACGCATCGATCTCGCCGGGCTGGCCGGACATCCGCTGCTCTGGGACCTGAAGCTGGCCGGAACCACCGATCCGATCGACATCGAGGTGCTCCGCGCCTTGCCGTCGCTGGCCCGGCTCGACCTGTCGGTGGTCGAAGTGGTCGATCTCCTGGTCGTCGCGGACCTGCCAGGGCTCCGGGTGCTCATCCTCAACGCGCAGCAGTGGGATCGGCTGCGGGCTGCCGACCGGCGGCCGGCGAAGCTCGCGGCGGCGGAGCGCGTCGGGACGTCGTCGCTGCGCGAGACCGCGGAGTGGTGCGAATGGCTCGCCCAGCGCCCGTTCCGGCTGGACACCTACTCCGGCGCGATCGAGTAGCGCCGGAGGACTCCGATCTTGCCTAGAATTGGGAAGTTCCACCTGGAGGAGAGATGACCGTTCTGCTTGCTCAGATCAGCGATCTGCACCTGGACGGCAGCGAGTGGGCGACCCGACGCGCCACCCGCGTGATGGACCACCTGCGGGCACTGCCCCGCCCGGTCGATGCACTGCTGGTGACCGGTGACATCGCCGATCACGGCGAGGAGGCCGAATACGAGGAGGCGGCGGGGATGCTGGCCGCGCCCTTCCCGGTGCTCATGTGCCCGGGCAACCACGACGCGCGCCCGGAATACCGGAAGGTCCTGCTCGGCGGAGACTCCAGCGGCGAGCCCGTCAACCAGGTGCACCACGTCGCCGGAACCGCGATCCTGATGTGCGACTCGACGATCCCAGGCCGCGACGAAGGCCGACTCGACACGCAGACGCTCGCCTGGATCGCCACCACTCTCACCGAACTGCCGCAGGACGTCCGGGCGCTGATCGCGTTCCACCATCCGCCGGCCGGGCTCCACCACCCGTTCATCGACGGCATCCTGCTCGAACAGCCCGAGGAACTGGCGGCCGTGCTCGAAGCGCACCCGCAGGTCGCCGCGGTGCTCACCGGGCATGCCCACACCGCGGCGGCCTCGACCTTCGCCGGACGGCCGCTGCTCGTGGGGCCGGCGGTCAACTGGAACCTGCGCATGGCCTGGGAGGGCGACCGCCCGGACGATCGCGACGTGCCGCCCGGCGTCGCCTTCCACGTCCTGGGCGACGATGCGCGCCTGACCACCCACTTCCGCGTCGTGCCCTGACCGCGGGGAAGCAGAAGCGCCGCAACGCGATGCGGAGTGGCTAGTAATACCGAATCGCAGCATCCACTGTGGATTCTGAGTTGGGGTGCGGCCGGGCGGCACCGGGGGAGGGAGCGGTGTGCCGCCCGGCCGCGTCGGCTCGATGCCTCGGGGTCGGGGGAGGTGGCATCGAGCCGGGTCAGGTGGTCAGAGGCGTTGCAGGGCTTCCAGAACCCGGTGGTGGAGCTCGAACGACGGGGGCTCGTGGATCGGCGCCGTGTCCAGTGTGGAATTTTCGGTCGGTTCCCGGGGTTCTCGCAGGTGGTGCCTGCCGGTCGGGGTGGTGCTCCGCTTCGCTTCGGCTTCTATGTGGTCGATCAGCTGCCAGACGTTCGTCGCGCCTTCGCCCGCTCCCGCGTGCTGGGGCAGACGCCTGCGGTAGGCGTACATCAGGGTCATGCCGAGGAGCATCGAGAACAGGCAGGACAGGGCGGTCCAGAGCGGCGGCATCGGGCGATTCCTTCCGGTCGGGCATTTCCGGGCAGTTGAGCGACTTCTTCGAGAGCTGCGGCGGTTTTCCCGCTCATGGCCCGACACCGGCAAGCCGCCGAGCCTCCCGATTGCACGCCGGGCAGGTGTCCCACAGCCAAGCCAGCTCGCTGTCATCGGCGGAGAGCTTCTGAAGGCACAGCGTCAACACCTGAGTGCCGGTCGGATACGAGCAACCACAAGGCTTTTGGTCCAAGCTCGCATGCCGCTGCCCAGCAGCAGGCACCCAATGAAACGGATACATCCACGACCCCCATCGTCCTGAGTGGTTCCGAGAACTAGCTAGTGGTTCCTGGAACCACTTTGTCGATGTTGGGCCTATCTGGCAATCACCTGGACGAGGGTTCTTGCCTGGTCAAGTGATCGTTAGGATTGGTTCATGGCTCGAACCGCCAAGACCAATCCGCGTGCTCGCGTGTTGGGTGCTGAACTGCGGCAACTCCGAGAAGACGCGGGCCTCGGTGTTCGGGAGTTGGGACGACGCCTGGGTGTTGGGCACACGACGATCTGGCGGTACGAGTCAGGCGTCAAGCCACCCTCTCCTGAGGACACCGCCAGTCTTCTGACGGCTCTCGGTGTGACCGGCGCGGAGAAGGAACGCATCGTCAAGATGTCGCGCACAGTTCTCGAGCCCAACTGGCTGACCTCTGGAGTACCCGGAATTCGTGAAGAGCTCAGCGCTTTGATCGAGTTCGAACGCACGGCTACCCGGATCACCGATGTTCAGATC
Source organism: Saccharopolyspora sp. NPDC050389 (assembly GCF_040655595.1). NCBI lineage: Bacteria > Bacillati > Actinomycetota > Actinomycetes > Pseudonocardiales > Pseudonocardiaceae > Saccharopolyspora > Saccharopolyspora sp. NPDC050389. Next base: position 22,796 of record NZ_JBFAKG010000034.1, on the reverse strand, counting down.
CTTGTGTTTCCAGGGATGTTGCAGACGCGGGAGTACATGCGGGCCGTCATGGCGACGCTGTCACCGGACTTGGTCGAAACCCGGGTTGCGTTCCGGCTGAGTCGCCGCGATGTCCTCGACAAGGAGGACGGCCTGCATCTCGTGGCACTCGTCGCGGAAGCTGCGCTACACGAGCGGATCGGCGGGCCGGAAGTGATGGCTGATCAGCTTCGGCATTTGGTCAAGATGTCGGAGCGCGACAACGTGACGATCCAGCTCCTTCCTTCTGGCGCCACTTCGTGGCATGCCGCGCACGCAGGTGCGTTCATCCTGTTCGAGTTCGACGACCAACGGCCGATCGTGCACTTGGAGCACTTCCGGACGTCTGCGTTCCTCAGGAACGTGAAGGATGTCAACGATTATTGCGAAGCAGCGGATAGCCTTCGGCAGGTTGCGATGAGCCCGGAGGAATCACGGGCGCTCATCATCAACTCCGTGGAAGAGATCGAAAGAGAGCTCGGCTGATGTCGTTATCGAAGCCAACTGGCTGGCGGAAGTCCAGCCGATCTACCCAGCAGGAGACCTGCGTCGAGATCGGGCGCGTCGCCTTCGGTGCGGCGGTTCGGGACTCGAAGGACCGGGATGCTGGGTACTTCACGACGAACGGCCAGCAGTGGCGGTTATTCGTCACCGCTATCAAGGCCGGGCGGTTCGAGCGCTGACGGCACGGGGCCGTGAGTCTTTTGGGCGGCTATAGCAGCCCAAAAGACTCACGGCCCCGTTACCTGCGGAAACGTCAGATCAGAAGACGGACTCGTCGAGCTCCATCAGCGAGTTGTCCGCCGCCTCGATGATCTTGCGGCGGCCGGTGAGCTCCGGCAGCACGTTCTTGGCGAAGAACCGGGCCACCGCCACCTTGCCCTGGTAGAAGGGCTGGTCCTTGGCCGAGGCGCCCGCGTCCAGCGCGGCGAGGGCGATCTCGGCCTGGCGCAGCAGCAGCCAGCCGACCAGCACGTCGCCCATGCTCATCAGGAACGACACCGCGTGCTGGCCGACCTTGTAGATGTTCTTGACGTCCTCCTGCGAGGAGGTCAGGAACTCGATCAGCGTGCCGAGCATGCCCTGGGCGTCCTGCAGCGCCCGGGCGACGAGCGCGCGCTCCTCCTTGAGCCGCTCGTCGGCGCCTTCGGCCTCCAGCGTCGCCTGGATCTCGGCGGCGATGTGGCCGATGGCGGCGCCGTTGTTGCGGACGATCTTGCGGAAGAAGAAGTCCTGGGCCTGGATCGCGGTGGTGCCCTCGTACAGGCTGTCGATCTTGGAGTCCCGGATGTACTGCTCGATCGGGTAGTCCTGCAGGAAGCCGGAGCCACCGAGCGTCTGCAGGGACAGCGTCAGCATCTCGTAGGCCCGCTCCGAGCCGACGCCCTTGACGATGGGCAGCAGCAGGTCGTTGACCTGCTCGGCGAGGCTGAAGTCGGTGCCCTCGTGCTGCCCCTGGAAGACCTGGTCCTGGAAGGTCGCGGTGTAGAGGTAGACCGAGCGCAGGCCTTCGGCGTAGGCCTTCTGCAGCATCAGGATGCGGCGCACGTCCGGGTGGTTGGTGATGGCCACGCGCGGCGCGGCCTTGTCGGCGGCCCTGGTCAGGTCGGCGCCCTGCACGCGCTCCTTGGCGTAGTCCAGCGCGTTGAGGTAGCCGGTGGACAGGGTGCCGATGGCCTTGGTGCCGACCATCATCCGGGCGTACTCGATGACCTGGAACATCTGCGCGATGCCGTCGTGCACCTCGCCGAGCAGCCAGCCCTTGGCCGGTACGCCGTGCTGGCCGAAGGTCAGCTCGCAGGTCGCCGAGGCGTTCAGGCCCATCTTGTGCTCGACGTTGGTGACGAAGGCGCCGTTGCGCTCGCCGGACTCGCCGGTGGTGCCGTCGAAGTGGAACTTGGGCACCAGGAACAGGCTCAGGCCCTTGGTGCCGGGCTTGGCCTCGATGCCGGGGCCCTCGGGGCGGGCCAGCACCAGGTGCATGATGTTCTCGGTCATGTCCTGGTCGGCGGAGGTGATGAACCGCTTCACGCCGTCCAGGTGCCAGGAGCCGTCCTCCTGCTTGATGGCCTTGGTGCGGCCGGCGCCGACGTCGGAGCCCGCGTCCGGTTCGGTGAGCACCATCGTGGCGCCCCAGCCGCGCTCGATCATCAGCTCGGCCCAGTGGCGCTGCTCCTCGGTGCCGTTGCGCCACAGGATCGTCGCGAAGTTCGGCCCCGCCATGTACATGTAGATCGCCGGGTTGGCGCCGAGCATGAGTTCGGCGGCCGACCAGATGACGCTGGGCGGGGTGCCGTAGCCGCCGAGCTCGTCCGGCAGGCTCAGCCGCCACCACTCGCCGTCCATGACCTGCTGGTAGGACTTCTTGAAGGCCTCCGGCAGGGTCACCTCGTGGGTGGCCGGGTCGAACTTGGCGGGGGTGCGGTCGCCTTCGACGAAGGAGTCGGCCAGCGGGCCGGTGGCCAGCTCGTTGAGTTCGGTGAGCACGCCCCGCACGGTGTCCTCGTCGGACTGCTCGAAGGCGCCCTTGCCCAGCCGTTCCTGCACCTTGAAGACCTCGAAGAGGTTGAACTCCAGGTCTCGGACGTTGCTCTTGTAGTGGCCCATCGAAGGCTCCCTCTTGCGCGCTGGTGCGGGCGGGCCCGGCCCGGCCCTTACTCGTCGGTAACAAGAGGGTATTACCTGACGGTAACTTCTGCCAAGCGGCCTTCCGGACGCCTTCCAGGAATCGGGCCGCAACCAGGAGCGTTCCGCCGGAAAAATCCTGTTCATCCGGGACGGAATGTCGAAAGTCGCCAGCGGTGTGTCGGAGCGGACACCTAGAGTTGCGCTGACATTCCGGCGAATACCCCAGCGGAGGCCCCGATGACCGCGGTGCGCGCGGAAGCGCTGGTGAAGACCTTCGGCGCGAACCGCGCGCTCGACGGCGTGGACCTGGAGATCCCGACCGGCCAGGTGCTCGGCCTGCTCGGGCCCAACGGCGCGGGCAAGACCACGATCGTGCGGATCCTCACCACGCTGCTCAAGCCCGACTCCGGGCGGGCCTTCGTGGCCGGTCACGACGTGCTCGCCGATCCGCAGGCGGTGCGCCGCTCGATCGGCCTGTCCGGGCAGTACGCGGCGGTCGACGAGAACCTCACCGGCTACGAGAACCTCTACATGGTCGGCAGGCTGTACGGCATGACCCGCGCCGACGCGGCCGCGCGAGCCCGGCAGCTGCTGGACCGGTTCCGCCTGCAGGAGGCCGCCGACCGGCCGTCGAAGGGCTACTCCGGCGGCATGCGGCGACGGCTCGACCTGGCCGGCGCGCTGGTCGCCGCTCCGGCCGTCGTGGTGCTCGACGAGCCCACCACGGGCCTGGACCCGCGCGGCCGGATGGACACCTGGCAGATCATCGGCGAACTCGTCGCCGACGGCACCACCGTGCTGCTGACCACGCAGTACCTGGAGGAGGCCGACCAGCTGGCCGACAGCATCGCGGTGATCGACCGCGGCCAGGTGATCGCCAGCGGCACCGCCGACCAGCTCAAGACGCAGGTCGGCGGCGAGCGCCTCGAACTGGTCGTGCAGGACGCGTCGGACCTGCCGGTCGTCGCACGGGTGCTCGGCGAGGTCGGCTCCGGAGAACCGGAGATCGAGGAGCACCTGCGGAAGGCGTTCGTCGCCGTGGACAGCGGGCCGAAGTCGCTGATCGAGGCGCTGCGCCGATTGGACGCCAAAGACGTCGCGGTGCACGACGTGGCGCTGCACCGCCCCACCCTGGACGACGTGTTCCTGGGCCTGACCGGCCGACGCACCGAGGAGCAGGAGGGGCAGCCATGAGCGCGCTCGCCACCAGCATCCGCGACAGCAGCGTCGTCGCGTGGCGGAACCTGATGAACATCAAGCGCAACCCGGACTGGCTGCTGTCCAGCACCGCGCAGCCGATCATGTTCGTGCTGCTGTTCGCCTACGTCTTCGGCGGCAGCCTCGGCGGCGAGGCGTATCGGGAGTTCCTGATCGGCGGGATCTTCGTGCAGACCGTCGCGTTCAACAGCGCGTTCACCGTCATCGGGCTGGCCAACGACCTGAACAAGGGCATCGTGGACCGGTTCCGGTCGCTGCCGATGTCGCGGATCGCCGTGCTGCTCGGCCGCACCTCGTCGGATCTCGTGATCAGCGTGCTGACCGTGGTGATCATGTCGGTGTGCGGGCTGCTGGTCGGCTGGCGGATCCGTGGCAGCCTGCTCGAAGCGCTGCTCGCGTTCTTCATCCTGCTGCTGTTCTCGTTCGCGATGTCCTGGGTCGGCGCGTTCATCGGGCTGATCTCGCGCAGCGTCGAGGTGGCGCAGAGCGCCGGGCTGCTCTGGCTGTTCCCGGTCACCTTCGTCTCGTCGGCGTTCGTGCCGGCGGAGGCGATGCCCGCACCGCTGCGCGTCTTCGCGGAGTGGAACCCGATCACCGTCACCGCGGACGCCCTGCGCCAGCTCTACGGCAATCCGCTGCGGGTCACCGGCCCGCCGCCGGACAGCTGGCCGGCGCAGCACGCGGTGCTCTACTCGATCGGGTCCGCGCTGGTCATCCTGGCGATCTTCATGCCGCTCGCGGTCGCCCGCTACCGCCGCGTCGCCAGCCGCTGACCGCTCACGAATCCAGCAGGCCCGTGAGGAACTCCGCGACGAGGCTGTCGCGGTCGATCTCGGCCGCCACGTCGATCAGCGGGCCGTCGGATTCGGCGAACTCGCGGCGGTCGACGACGAGCATGCCGCGGGTCTGCTCGCCGCGGAGCTCCACCCGGACCGGGGCCTGCTCGCAGCGCGCGAGGTCGGGCCGCACCGCGAGCACGGCGGCGCTCGGGTCGTGCAGCGGGCAGCCCGGCCGGGCGTGCCTGCCGCGGTAGAACTTCAGGTAGTGCTGGAGGATCGCGTGCGCGAACTCGGCCTTGCGGCCGGGAGCCGCGGCGATGCGGTCCACATCGGACTCGTCGAGCCAGGTGCGCATCGTGACGTCCAGGCCGACCAGCGTCAGCGGCCAGCCCGCGTCGAGCACCAGCGCGGCGGCCTCCGGGTCGTGCCAGATGTTGGCCTCGGCGAACGGACTGATGTTGCCGGGCTCCCGCGTCGTCCCGCCCATGACGACCACGTTGCGCACGAGTTCCGGCAGCCGCGGTTCGAGCAGCAGCGCCAGCGCCAGGTTCGTCAGCGGCCCGGTGGCCACCACGGTGCACTCGCCGGGCAGCTCCCGCGCGATCCGGACGAGCTGCTCGGCGGCCGACACCGGCTCCGGCCGCAGCTCGGGCACGGGGCGAGCGTGCCCGCCGAGGCCGTCTTCGCCGTGCACGAGCGCGGAGATGTCCAGCGGCTGCGCCAGCGGGCGCTGCGCGCCGACGGCGACCGGGATGTCGCGCCGACCGGCGACGTCGAGCACCTGCAGCGCGTTGGCGGCGGCAGCGTCGGCCGGCGCGTTGCCGTGCACCGTGCCGACCGCGACGAGCTCGACGTCTTCCCGGCCCAGGAGGAACAGCGTCGCGAGCGCGTCGTCGATCCCGTAGTCGCCATCAAAGATGATCTTGGCCAATTCGCCACCTCGCTCAGGTCGATTCACGGCAATCGTTCTCCGCACAGTTGAATCTAGTTCTATCAGCTGTTTCAACAAAAAGTTAGGAGAATCGTTGACGTTCTCGCGCCCGGTTGCCTACCTTCTACGGAAATCGATTCCATCACTACGGGAGTGATCATGGTCGGGTCCGTCGTGGATCGGCCCGCGGCAACGCGGCAACGCACCGGGCTGGTGCTCACAGCGCTGATCATCGGTGTGGTGAGCTTCCAGCTCAACGCCACCATGGTCACCCCGGCCATGCCGGACATCGCCCGCACCCTGCACACCACCACCGACCTGGTCGGCCTGTCGCAGACCATGTTCCTGCTGATCGGCGGCCTCGCGGGCGTCGTGCTGTCGCGGCTGAGCGACCACGTCGGGCGGCGCAAGGTCCTGGTGATCTCACTGCTGGTGATGTCCGCCGGCTCGCTGATCGCGATGCTCGCGCCGAACATCGGCGTGCTGATCGCGGCCCGGGTGCTGCAGGGCGCGTCCGGCGCGACGTTCCAGCTCACCTACCTCATCCTGCGCGACGTCCTGTCGCCGAAGCAGTTCGGCCAGGCCCTCGGCCTGGTCACCGCGATCAACGGCGGCGTCGGCGGCCTCGACGGGCTGGCCGGCGGAGCGCTGGCCGACACCGTCGGCTTCCGCGCGGTGTTCGCGGTGATCCTCGGCCTGGGCGTGATCGCCGCGCTGCTGGCGGGCAAGTTCGTGCCCGAGACCCACGCCGGCACCGGCGGCCGGATGGACTGGGCCGGTGCGGTCGCGCTGACCGGCGCGCTCGCGGCCCTCAACCTCGGCATCAGCCAGGGCAACGACCAGGGCTGGCTCAGCCCGCTCGCGCTCGGCCTGCTGATCGGCGGCGCCGTGCTGCTGGCCGTGTTCTGGCGGGTCGAGAACCGCGTCGGCGAGCCGCTGATGGCCGCCCGGCACCTGCGGTCCCGCCAGGTGTGGCCGCTGGTGGCGACCACGCTGCTCGCTCTCACCGGCGTGTTCTGCGCGATCAACTTCACCGTCGTGCTGCTCAGCCAGGACGAGCAGCTCGGGTACGGCATGAACGCGACGCTGTCGGCCCTGATGTTCCTGGCGCCGCCCGCGGTGATCGGGCTGGCGTCCGGGCCGGTGGCCGGCTGGCTCGCGCCGCGCGTCGGCTGGCGGCTGGTGCTGCGGGTGGGGCTCGCGCTGAGCATCGCCTCGCTGATCTTCGCCGCGGCCTTCGCCGACTCGCGGTGGCTGGTCTTCGCCGCGTTCATCGGGCTCGGCGTCGGCTACAACGGCCTGGTCATGACGACGCTCAGCGGGCTCGGCGTGGTGCTCTCGCCGAAGGAGAGCCCCGGCGCGCTGCCCGGCATGAACGGCGCGGCGTTCGGCATCGGCGCCTCGCTGGGCATCGGCATCGTCGCGCCGACCGTCGACAGCGGCGACTACCACACGGCGCTGTGGATCTCGGTGGCCATGACGGCGCTGGCGCTGGTCGCATCGTTCCTGATCAAGCCCCCGCAGACGACCGAAGGCGAGAACATCTAGGGCTGGAGGTGCCGATTTCGCGCGAAATCGGCACCTCCAGGCGCGGCGAACGCCGGTTTCGCGCGAAATCGCCGACATGCTCCTCGCGGAATTCGGGTTGACCCTCACGTCACGTGAGGCCGCATGCTCGGTGCCGAGGAGGCGAGGAGGCGAGGACCATGAGCTACTCGGTCGGCGAAGCGGCCCGGATCGCCGGGGTGACCGTGCGGACGCTGCACCACTACGACGAGATCGGCCTGCTGATCCCGAGCGGCCGGACGGCGGCGGGCTACCGCAGCTACTCCGACTCGGACCTGGACCGGCTGCGCCGCATCCTGTTCTACCGGGAGCTCGACCTCGGCCTCGACGACATCGCGAGCATCCTCGCCGACGGTGGCGCCCACGCGCACCTGAAGCGGCAGCACGAGCTGCTGCTGACCCGCATCGAGCGGTTGCAGCGGATGGTCGCGGCGGTGGAACGCGAGATGGAGGCGAACACGATGGGGATCGACCTGACGCAGGAGGAGAAGTTCGAGCTGTTCGGCGACTTCGACCCGGACGACTACGCCGAGGAGGCCGAACAGCGCTGGGGCGGCACCGACGCCTACCGGCAGTCCCAGCAGAAGATGTCCACCTTCACCAAGGAGGACTGGAAGCACTTCATGGCGTCGCAGGAGGACATCGGCCGCCGCCTGGCCGAGGCGATGCAAGCCGGTTTCGCCCCGGACGGCGAGCAGGCGATGGACCTCGCCGAGGAGCACCGCAGGCACATCACGCGCTGGTGCTACGACTGCACCTACGAGATCCACCGCGGTCTCGGCGAGATGTACGTGGCGGACGAACGGTTCGCGGCGAACTACGAGAAGCTCGCGCCCGGCCTCGCCGAGTACGTCCGGACGGCGATCAACGCCAACGCCACCCGAGCCGGCGCATAACGCCCGTGAGCGTTTTGGGGTGCCATAGCGCCCCAAAACGCTCACGGCACCTGACCAGCGGGGCCGCCGCGCCCGGCGGAGTAACGTGCCGGGTCTGATAGGAGGCGTCATGAGTTCGGCATTCCCGGCGGAGCTGCAGCCGCAGAGCAGGCCCCGCGCCAGGGCCGCGTGGGACGTGTTCGCGGTGGTCGCGGTGGGCGGCGCGCTCGGCTCGCTGCTGCGCTACGGCGCCTCGCTGGCGTGGCCCGGGCCGTGGTCGACGTTGCTGGTCAACGTGATCGGCTGCGTGGCCATCGGGGTGCTGATGCACGTGATCACCGAACTCGTCGTCGCGCACCGGCTGGTCCGGCCGTTCCTCGGCGTCGGCGTGCTCGGCGGGTTCACCACGTTCTCCACCTACGTCACCGACGCGCTGCACCTGGTTCTCGACCACCAGCCCGCGCTCGCCCTGGCCTACCTGGTCGGAACCGTGCTGTGCTGCCTGGTCGCGGTGCTCGTCGGGGTGTTCGCGGCGCGCTCGGCGGCGCGCCTGTTCGGGCGGGGTGATCGATGATGCGGCTGCAGGGCGAGGCGTTCCGGCTCACCGCGATCGTCGGCGAGACCGACACCTACCAGCACAAACCGCTGTACCACGAGATCGTTCGGCGGGCCAGGCACGCCGGGCTGGCGGGCGCATCGGTGTTCCGCGGCGTCGAGGGCTTCGGCGCGACCGCGGCGATCCACACCGCGCGGCTGCTGTCGCTGAGCGAGGACCTGCCGGTCGCGGTGGTGATCGTCGACGACGAGCAGCGGGTGCGGGGCTTCCTGCCGGAGCTCGACGAGCTGGTCACCAACGGCCTGGTGCTGCTCGACGAGGTCGAGGTGATCCGCTACGCCGGCAGGGAGCCGCGGTGACGTTCGTGCTGGTCGCGATCGGCGGAGCACTGGGTGCGTGCCTGCGGTTCCACACCGATCGCTGGGTGCAGGCGCGGCACGACACCGGCTTCCCGTGGGGCACGGTGACGGTCAACGCGATCGGCTCGCTGATCCTCGGGTTCCTCGCCGGCGTCGCGCTGTTCGGCATGCCGATCCCGGTGCTCCAAACCCTCATCGGCGTCGGATTCTGCGGCGCGCTCACCACTTTCAGCACGTTCAGCTACGAAACCGTCCGGCTGCTGCTCGACGGCGCGCGGCTGTTCATGGTGCTCAACGTGGTCGTCACGGTGCTCGCCGGGATCGGTTCGGGCGTGCTCGGCGTGGTGCTGGCCGCCGCGATCTGGGGCTGACCCGCCGCGCTGCCCGACCGCCCCGGCGGCGGGAGAATCGAGGCGAAACGGGCATCAGGAGGGGGATCCGATGAGCGACACCACGATCATCAAGGTGGACGGCGCGCACTCGCCGCGCGGTTCCCTCGGGCAGTACTACCTCGCCGAAGGCGTGGGGCTGGCGATGCGGCTGTGGCGCGAGGAGCCGCCTGGCGTCGACAAGAAGTCGGCGGCCCGCGACTACGAGACCGCCGGATACGTGATCAGCGGCCGCGCGGAGCTGCACAGCGAAGGCCAGACGGTGGTGCTCGAACCGGGCGACTCGTGGATCATCCCGAGGGGCGCCGAGCACCGCTACAAGATCCTGGAGACCTTCACAGCCGTCGAGGCCACGCATCCGCCGGCGCAGGTCCACGGTCGCGACGAAACATCCAGCTGACCGGTCATGGTCGCGGTGGAAGTCGTCGAGACCTCGTCGCTCGGCGACCGGAGCTACCTCGTCACCGACGGCGTGATGGCGGTCGTGGTGGATCCGCAGCGGGACGTCGACCGGATGCTCGCCATCGCCGGTCACCACGGCGTCCGCATCACCCACGTGCTGGAGACGCACATCCACAACGACTACCTCTCCGGCGGCCTGGAGCTCTGCCGGCTGACCGGCGCGGAGTACGGGGTGGCGGCGTCGGACGTGGTGTCGTTCGCGCGGCGCCCGCTGGCCGAAGGTGACGTGGTGGCGGTGTCGCCGCGGCTGCGGCTGCGCGTGCTGGCGACTCCCGGCCACACCTTCCACCACCTGTCCTACGTGCTCGAAGAGCCCGGCGGAGCGGTCGGGGTGTTCACCGGCGGATCGCTGCTGTTCGGCTCGACCGGGCGCACCGACCTGCTCGGCCAGCAGCACAGCGAGGAGCTCGCCCGGCAGCAGCACGCATCGGTGCGCAAGCTCGCCGAGGTGCTGCCGGACGACGCGGCGATCTGGCCGACGCACGGCTTCGGCAGCTACTGCTCGGCCGGCGCCGCGTCCGGCGGCTCCGCGACCGTCGGCCAGCAGAAGAAGGTCAACGCCGCATTCCGGCTCGGCGAGGACGAATTCGTCGAGCACGCCCTGTCCGCGCTGGACGCGTTCCCGGCCTACTACGCGCAGATGGGCGCGCGGAATGCTGCCGGGCCGGAGCCGGTCGACCTGCGGGAACCGGCCCGGGTGCGTCCGGCGGAGCTGGCCCGGCGGTTGCGCCTCGATGACTGGGTGGTGGATCTGCGCTCCCGCCGGGCGTTCTCGCACGCGCACCTGGCGGGCACGATCAGCCTCGGCCTGGACGGACCGCTGGCCACCTGGCTCGGCTGGCTGGTCGACTGGGGCACGCCGCTGACGCTGATCGGCGAGTCGCCGGACCAGGTCGCCGCCGCGCAACGCGAGCTGGTGCGCATCGGCATCGACCGGCCGATGGCGGCGGTCGGGCATCCGCACGAGCTCGCCATGGACGCGAGCCTGGTGCGCAACCTGCCGTCCGCGACGTTCGACGATCTCGCCGAAGCGGGCCCGGGAACCGTCGTGCTGGACGTGCGGATGCGCCGCGAATGGCGGGCCTGCCACCTCAAGAGCGCCGTGCACATCCCGCTTTTCGAGCTGCGGTACCGGACGCACGAGCTCCCGGACGGGGTCGTGTGGGTGCATTGCAGCGCCGGGTACCGTGCCGCCGCGGCGGCGTCGCTGCTGGCGCGCGCGGGCCGCGAGGTGGTGTTCATCGACGAGGAGTTCGCCGCCGCGCACCGGGCCGGCCTGCCGCTGGTGTCCGACCGCTGAGGAACCGTTGGGGCGCGGCGCGAGTCTGATCGGTCGTGGACTTCGACTTCGGCGCGCTGCCCGTGCTGGTGCCGGTGGTGCTCGGCGCGTTCTTCCTGGTGGGCGGCGTGCGGCAGATCCGGCGGAACCGGCGGCTGGTCCGTCACGGCGGCCGGGCGCAGGGGATCGTGGTCGCCCAGGACAGCAGGTGGTCGTCGTCGAACGATGGCCCGGGCGGCAGCTACCACCACGCGCCGGTGATCGAGTTCGTCGCCGAGGACGGCCGGACCCGCCGGGCGAAGTCCGAGATCTCGAAGACCCACACGTCGTTCATCCCCGGCCGGCGCGTCGTGGTGCACTACGACCGCGCCGACCCGTCGAAGGTCTTCCTCCCCGGCCACGACGGCGGACCGGCGGTGATCTTCGCGCTGATCGGCGCGGTCGTGCTGACCGTCGGCCTGGCAGCGCTCTGGGCCTTCTGGCGAGGCCTGACCGCCGACGACCTGATGGGCAACGGCGTCCTGTTCGGAGCGGCGTTCCTGTGCGTCGGCGGCAGCGTGCTGGCGATCGGCGTCGCCGGAATCCTCGCCACGCTGCGCATCAAGACCGGCCCGCGCTCCCGCGGCGTCGTGATCGGCGAAACCACCAGCACCGGCCCGCAGGGCATGACGCGGCACCACGCGGTGGTCCGCTGGATCGCCCCGGCCGGCGAGGCGCTGGAGGCGCCCAGCGGGCGCGGGCGGCTGATCCGCCGCATCCCGGTGGGCACCGAGATCACCGTCCGCCAGCACCCGCGCGACCCGCACCGGATCTTGCTGGCCGGCGACTGGCCCGAGCTGTCCAGCTTCGCGTTCCTGCTGTTCGGCGCGTTGTTCAGCACCGTCGGCGCCATCATCACCGGGGCGGTGCTGCACTTCTGACGCCGCCGATCGGGCGAATCCGGGCCTACACTCGGTTGCGAAAAGGCGTTCGGCGAGCACGGGTGGCCGCCATGACAACCCGGCGGGTGGGCAGACTTCCCGACGACCTGACGAGCTTCGTCGGCCGCCGCGGGGCGATCACACAGGTGAAGCGCCTGGTCTCGACCTCGCGGCTGGTGACCCTGACCGGTGTGGCCGGGGTCGGCAAGTCGCGGCTGGCCACCCGCGTCGCGCGCGATATGCGCCGCGCCTTCCCGGACGGCATCTGGCTGGTGGAACTGGGCAGGGTCCTACCCGGCGACGACCTCGCCCGGGTGCTGGTCACCAGTCTCGGGCTCCGCGACCGCTCGGACCTGCCGCCGGAGGCCGCGCTCGCCGAACTGCTCGCCGACAAGCGGATGCTGATCCTGCTCGACGGCTGCGAGCACCTGCTGGACGCGTGCGGGCCGCTGGTCGCCGACCTGCTCGCCACCGCCCCCGAGCTGCGTTTCCTCGCCACCTCCCGCTCGCCGCTGGCGCTCGTCGCGGAGCGGGTGTGGCCGGTGTCGCCGATGGTCATGCCCCGCGTGGACCGAGACGGCCGCGTGCTGCAGAGGGCCACCGGCTACGAGGCGCTGGAGCTGTTCGCCGACCGGGCCTCCGCGGTGCTGCCGGGATTCGCCATCGGCCCGGCCAACGAGGCGCTGGTGGTCCGGCTGTGCCGGCAGCTGGACGGCCTGCCGCTGGCCATCGAGCTGGCCGCGGTGTGGATGCGGTCGCTGTCGGTGGAGGAGATCCTCGATCGGCTCAGGGACCGGTACCGCCTGCTGACCTTGGGCGATCGCAGCGGCCTGCCGCACCACCGCACGCTGCGCGCGGCGGTCGAGTGGAGCTTCGACCTGTGCTCGCCGACCGAGCAGGCCGTGTGGGCGCGGCTGTCGGTGTTCGTCGGCGGCTTCGAGCTGGACGCGGCGGAGGCGGTCTGCGTCGGCGACGGCGTGACGGTCGAGGACGTGTTCATCGGTGTCGCGGGTCTGGTGGAGAAGTCCGTGCTGGTCAAGGAGGACCAGCACGACACCCGAACCCGATACCGGCTGCTGAAGACGATCCAGGAGTACGGGCGGGAGCGGCTCGGCGGCGGCACGAAGGAACTCGCGCTGCGGCGGCGGCACCGCGATCACTTCCTGCTGCTCGCCGAGCACGTCGACGCGGAGTGGCTCGGCCCGCACCAGGTGGAGTGGCTGACCCGGCTGCGGCAGGACCGGTCGAACCTGCGCACCGCCCTGGACTTCTGCCGCGTCGAGCCCGGCGAGGGGCACGACGGCCTGCGGATGGCGGCGGCCCTGCGGTTCTTCTGGGCGGCCGGCGGATCGCTGCGGGAAGGCCGGTACTGGCTGGACGAAATGCTCCGAACGGTGCCCGAGCCGGATCAGCAGCGGGCCCGGGCGCTGGCGGCGAACGGCCTGGTCAGCGCCATGCAAGGAGACACCGAGGCCGCCCGCGCGCTGCTCACCGAAGCCCGGGACGCGGCACGGCGGGCGGAGTCCGGCACGGTGCTGGCGCTGACCGCGCACATCACCGGGCTCGTTGACCTGCTGCGCAACGCGAACGAGGCTGCGACGTCCCGGCTCGCCGAAGCGCTGGAGCGGCGGGAAATGCTGCAGCACGACGGGGTCGCGCTGCTCAGCCTGCCGAACCTGGCGCTGCTGGCGATCTTCCGCGGCGACTGCGAGCGGGCCGTCGAACTGTGCGAGCAGTGCCAGGAGATCTGCGAGGAGCACGGCGAGCTGTGGGGCCGTTCGTGGGCCGAACTGATACTCGGCATGGCCCGCTGGCGGCAGGGCGACTTCCCGGACGCGCTGGCGCACCTGCACGAATGCCTGCGGATCAAGCAGCTGTTCAACGACGGCCCCGGGATCCTGATGGCGATCGAGGTGGAGGCGTGGGTGTCCGCCGCCCAGGGCCGGGTGGCGCGGGCGGCCCGGCTGAGCTCGGCGGTGGCGCACCTGTGGCGGCCGCTAGGCCGCTACCTGTTCGGCCTGGAGCACTACCTCGGCTGGCACGCGGACGCCGACGCGCGCATCCGCAACGCCCTGCCGACGGCGGAACTCCGCGCGGCGCGCAGCCGCGGCGCGGAGTACACGATGGACGAACTGATCAGGTTCGCGCGCGGAGAGCGCCCGCCGGCGCCGTCGGAGGACGCGCCGGTGCGGCTGACGCCGCGGGAGCGCGAGGTGGCGCAGCTGGTCGCGCAGGGCCTGTCGAACCGGCAGATCGCCGAGCAGCTGGTGATCTCGAAGCGGACCTCGGACAGCCACATCGAGCACATCCTCGCCAAGCTCGACGCCACCTCACGCGCGCAGATCGCGGTCTGGGTGGCCGAACAGCCGTGAAGCCCTCTTGCGTGGGGCTCAGGCCGTCATGGCGAGCAGCGCACCGGTGCGGGCGCGGCGGGCGGCGGAGAAGACGACCTGCCGGCACGGCGCCGGGCGGTCCGCGCGTGGCGGGCTGATCCAGCTCGGGTCGTCCAGTGGCGGCAGGGCCAGGCGGCTGCCGGCCGGCACGCCGGCGACTTCGGCGAGGTCTTCGGGCAGGTCACCGCGGCCGTCGGGCTGGGTGAACAGCACCCAGTCGGCGCCGTCGACCAGCACGGGTCCGGCCTGGAGGTGGATGGCGAGCACCTGGTGCACGCGGGCGGCGGTCTCGGCGGGCATCCGCAGCGCGCCGATGCGGCCGCCGATGATGAGCGTGGTGCGGTCGGAGTTCGGGTCGTGCTCGACCCACCAACCGTAGGAGCGGTATTCGGAGGAACTGTTCATCTCGACTTTTTCGTGGGCCTTCGGGAATCGGGGGTGTGAATCGGCGAGGCGGGTGCGGCGGCTCCGTTGCCGCCTTGTCGGACGGGTGGCACCCACCTCGCCGATGGGAGGGCCGAACAACAGGCAGCTGGGGCAAGTAGCTGCTGTCCGGTCAATTGCAACCTCCTCCCTGTTGCGGAAACGCCGCGGAAATCGGGGGTCGACCCAGACCGGAACGAACGGGTGGGCCACGGTCGCTCCGGCGGTTCGTCGCCGTTCGACCACCGGTTTCCCAGGCGGTGCGTCCGTTACGGACGTATCGGAAGCATGGGCCAAAAGACCCTGGCGCCGAAGCGGGACATGTACCGAGGGGCATACCTAGATCCCGCCCGTTCGGGGGATCACGACACGCGCACCCAACTCGCTTGGCTCCCCGCGGCCGCCCGGCGTGCTACCTAACCTGATCCGCACACCTGAGCGAAAGGAGCACGTGATGCGAACAGCCTTCATCCACGGCGAGGTCGACCGGTTCGAGGCGGCGCGCGGCGAGCTGGTCGAGGCGTTCGCCCGCAGCCGCCCGGAGCCGGCGACCGGCTGGTTGGCCGAGTGCCTGCTGGACGACAAGTTCATCAGTGACGGCCTGCTGGCCCGCTGGACCGAAGAAGACCTGGTGCGGTTCCTGGTCGAAGTGGTGCCCCGCCGGTTGCTCGTGCCGAAGTGGTCGCTGGTGCCGGATTTCCTGCACCAGTGGCTGGATTTCCTCGCCGAAGAGGGCCTGCTGACCTCGCCGGACTCGCTCGCCGAGCTGCACGAGGTGGTCGAGCAAGCGGAGCCGGAGTACCTGGCGGCGATGGCGGAGCCGACCGAGTGGGGATCGGCGAAGTTCTGGGACGCGACGATGCGCGAACTCGGCTTCGATCCGGAAGATCCGCAGGTGGTGACGGAGTTCTTCGACGCGGTGGACGCCGACGAGATCGACTTCGACGGCGAGGTCCTGGAGGAGATCGAGCGCCGGGACGCGCAGGAAGCGCCGGACCGGCCCGCGCTCTGGTTGCCACCGATCGATCTCGTCCACGTCGAGCCGCACCGTGCCATCGCGGCGAATTCGCCGGTCATCCGGCGCATGCGCGCGGTCCTGGAGTGGGTCGGCACCGGCCGCGATCCGTCCGATGTGGATGATCTGGTCGCGGCGCTCGGCGGGTCGTCCGGCGCCGAGGAAGCCGACCTGCTGCTGGAATGGGCCGAGCGGGCGGGGCTGGTCCGGTCGGCCGGAGACTTGCTGGTGCCCGCGGTGATCGCGGAACCGCTGCTGGCGGAACCGGAACTGCTGTGGACCCGGCTCTGGCAGTGCTTCGTGCTGATCGACGACGTCTTCCACGCCGAGCTCGACGGGATCGCCGAGGACGAGGACGCGCTGCCGGAGATCGTCCAGGCCGCGCTGAGCGTGCTGTACTCGCGGACCGAGGCGGTGCCGCTGGAGCTGGTGGTGTCGATGGCCTGCGATCTCCTGGACGCGGGCGAGCCGGGCGACCGGGAGGCGGTGCGCGGCATCGTGCGCCGGATGCTCGCCCAGTGGGAGGCGATGCTGGCGGTCCGCTGCCACGTCACCACCGCGCCGGAGGAGATCGAGGCGCTGGAATCCGCCGTGCCCGCAGGCGTCGCCGATCGCACCATGATCGAGCTGCTACCAGCGGGCCAGTGGGCAGCGCGGGAATCGTTGCGCGCCTTCGGCTTCCAGGTGCCCACTGTGGATGATCTGGTGTCGTACCCGGCAGAGCTGCTGGCGCTGGTGGCCGCGGACACCCCGGCCGACGTGCAGCAGGTGCTGATCCCGCGATGGATCGAGCAGCGGGGCGCGAAGCAGGCCAGCGCGGAGCTGGCGGCGCTGCTCCGGCGCGTGGACGACCCGACGATCCGCCTGGCGGCGCTGGGCCTGCTGGAGCACGCCGGTGACGAGGGCGTGTCGGTGGTGCGCGAGCTGGCCGAGGATCCGGTGGCCGGCCCGGCGGCGCGGATGTGGCTGCAGGCCCTGCCGGCGAGCACCGAGAACGTGGCCCGCCCCGGCGATGAGCTGCTGTTCTCATTGGACGGCATGGCGGCGGCACTGGACGAGGACGTCGACCTGTTCCTCGCGGAGTTCAGCAGCCAGCCGGGGACCGCGCAGATCGAGCTGATCGGCGAGATCGCTACGGCCGAGCACAACAGCGCAGTCGAGATCCTCGCGATCCTCGCCGAGCACCACGAGGAGGAGGTGATCGCCGCGGCAGCGCAGGCGGCGCTGGGTTCCTGAGCGTCGCCGTTCCGGCCGGTCGAATTCCCACCCTCAGTGAGCTTGCTCCTCCTCGTTTGTTCTGCTAATTAAAATTTGTTAGCATTGCGAACGAAATACTTCCGTTCAGCGAGGGGTGGCAACCGATGAGCGCCGGGCACGACGTTCGGTTACTCGACGTTTTCAAGGGACAACCGAAGGCGGTGTGGATCACCGCGTTCGCGGCCGTGATCGCCTTCATGGGCATCGGCCTGGTCGACCCGATCCTGCTCTCGATCGCGGAGGCACTGCACGCCGGCCCCGAGCAGGTCACCCTGCTGTTCTCGTCCTACCTGGGCGTGCAGGTCGTGGCGATGCTGGTCACCGGCGCGTTCAGCGCGCGCTTCGGCGCGAAGCGGACCGTGGTCACCGGGCTGGTGCTGATCGTGCTGGCGACGCTCGCTTGCGCGATGGCCAGCACGATCGGCGAGCTCGTCGCGCTGCGCGCGGTGTGGGGCCTCGGCAACGCCTTCTTCATCGCCACCGCGCTGTCGGTGATCGTCGGCGCCGCCAGCGGCGGCCAGCAGGGCGCCATCCTGCTCTACGAGGCGGCGCTGGGCATCGGCCTGTCCACCGGCCCGCTGCTGGGCGCCCTGCTCGGCAACATCTCCTGGCGCGGGCCGTTCGCCGGCACCGCAGTGCTGATGGCGATCGCGCTGGTCCTCTCGGCGGGCTTCCTGCCCAGGGACGGCGACCGCGCCGACCGGCCCAAGATCCGCCTGCTCGACCCGATCCGGGCGCTCCGCCACGGCGGCCTGCTGCGCACCTCGCTCGGCTCCGCCTTCTACACCGCCGCGTTCTTCATCGTGCTGGCCTGGTCGCCGTTCGTCCTGGAGTTCGGCGCGATCGCGGTCGGCCTGGTGTTCTTCGGCTGGGGCCTGTGCGTCGCCCTCGCCGGCGTGTTCCTGGCCCCGCGGCTCGCGGCCCGGCTCGGCGAGGTCGGCGGCACCATCTTCGCGGTGCTGACTTTCGCGGTGCTGCTCGGCGTCATGGCGTTCGGCTCCAAGCCCGTTGTGGTCGTCGCGGTGATCCTCAGCGGCTTGGCCTCCGGCCTGCTCAACACCCTGTTCACCGGCACCGCGATGAGCATCAGCGACGCGCCGCGCCCGGTCGCCAGCGCGGGCTACAACTTCCTGCGCTGGCTCGGCGGAGCGACCGCGGCCACGCTGGTGGGGCACGTGGCCCAGTGGTTCGGCTCGCAGCACGCCCCGTTCGCGGCCGGTGCGGTGCTGTGCGTGATCGCCGCGGGCCTCCTGTTCGCGGAGCTGCGCACCCAGGCCAACACGCACTCGGTTCCCGCCGAGGCCGCACTGGTCGGCGAAGAGTTCTGACCGGCTGATCTAGATGTGGTGCGTGGGGCGCGGTTTCGCGGGTTGTTGTCTTTGAAGCGGCGCAGCTGCTTAGCCCACCCTCGCAGCTTGCACCGCCGCGGGTTCTCAGGGGTCTTCTCACGAGGACAGCCCCGACGTGGTGAATTGGTCATTCATGATGTCGGGGATCCCACAGCGAGAAGGCGCCTGAGGTTCCGCCACCCGCACCGCAGCAAAACGAGCCTGGAAACAGGCCCGCAAGCACTCTTCGAGAATTCGCCGAGTTTTCGAAGAGTGTTTGCCTTCTTTTGGTGGTGTCATACGCTCCTAGCCATTTCTCGATCAAGCTTGGGAGGTTGCGGTGGCACAGCCGGGCGAACGTCGACTCCTACCGCTGTTGTCGGCCGGGCGGGCACGGGTGACCTGCCGGTACCGCTGCGGTGACCAGTGCGCCGAGCACCCGCCGAACTCAACGGCGAACCCGTACTTCGGCGACCTGCTGCAGAACGTGTTGTCCCGTCGGGGTTTGCTGCGCGCCGGCGCCGTGGTCGCGGCCTCCGCGGCGGTGCTGCCCGGCCTCGCCGGACGGCCCGCCGGCGCTGCACCCGGTCGCCCTCCGGGGCTGGACTTCACGCCGGTGCAGCCGAACAGCGAAGACGCCGTCGTCGTGCCGGAGGGCTACCAGCAGCAGGTCGTGCTCCGGTGGGGCGACCCGATCCTGCCCGGCGCCCCGGAGTTCGACTTCGACAATCAGACGCCGGAAGCCCAGGAGCGGCAGTTCGGCTACAACAACGACTTCTGCGCGCTGCTGCCGCTGGACGGCGACCGGCGGCTGATGGTGAACAACCACGAGTACACCACCGAGGAGTTCCTGTTCCGCGGCTACGACCCGGAAAACCCCACCGAGCAGCAGGTCCGGGTCGCGTGGGCGGCGCACGGGCTGTCGGTCGTGGTGCTCGAAACCGGCGACGGCGCGCCGAAACCGGTGCTCGACCCGCTGAACCGGCGGATCACCCTGAACACCCCGTTCGAGCTGCGCGGCCCGGCGGCGGGCGGCGAACTGCTGAGAACGCCGGCGGATCCGACCGGCACGCGGTCCTTCGGCACGATGAACAACTGCTCCGGCGGCGTGACTCCGTGGGGCACGATCCTCTCGGGCGAGGAGAACATCCACTTCTACTTCGCCAACGCCGACTCGATCACCGACCCGGCCACCCAGCAGCGGTTGGCGCGCTACGGGATCAAGGGCGGCGCCAGCGAGCGGAAGTGGGAGCGCTTCGACCCCCGCTGGGATCTTGCGCAGCAGGTCAACGAGCCGAACCGGTTCGGCTGGATCATCGAACTCGACCCGCACGACCCGGAATCGACACCGGTCAAGCACACCGCCCTCGGCCGCTTCAAGCACGAGGGCGCCAACATCCGGGTCGCCGACGACGGCCGGGTCGTGGCCTACATGGGCGACGACGAGAAGTTCGAGTACATCTACCGCTTCGTCTCCGACCAGCGGATGAAGCCGGGCCGCAGCAAGCACGCCCGGCGGCACAACATGTCGCTGCTGGACTCGGGCACGCTCTACGTCGCGAAGTTCACCGGCGACAGCCCGGACGAGATCGACGGCTCCGGCAAGCTCCCCGCAGACGGCGAGTTCGACGGCGCCGGTGAGTGGATTCCGCTGGCGCACAACGACACCAGCTTCGTGCCCGACATGACCGCCGACGAGGTCTACGTCTTCACGCGGCTCGCGGCCGACAAGGTGGGCGCGACGAAGATGGATCGCCCGGAAGACGTGCAGCCGCACCCGAAGTCCGGCCGCGTCTACGCGGCGCTGACGAACAACTCGGACCGCGGAGCGGCCGGCAAGGCAGCGGCCGACGAGCCGAACCCGCGCAACGGCAACAAGCACGGCCAGGTCCTGGAGCTCGACGACGATCCGGCGAGCACCCGCTTCGTCTGGCGCCTGCTGCTGGTCTGCGGCGACCCGAACGACCCGGCCACCTACTTCGCAGGCTTCGACAAGTCCCAGGTCAGCCCGATCGCCTGCCCGGACAACGTGGCGTTCGACAGCCACGGAAACCTCTGGATCACCACCGACTCGTCAGAGGCGCTGGGCGCCAACGACGGCCTCTACGCGGTGCCGCTGGAAGGCCCGGAACGAGGCCACGTGATGCAGTTCCTCAGCGTCCCGCGCGGCGCCGAAGCCTGCGGCCCGATCATCGAAGACGACCTGATCATGGTCTCGGCGCAACACCCGGGAGAGGTCGACGGAGCCAACGCCGACAACCCAGTCTCCCACTGGCCAGACGGCGGAGACACCCAACCCCGCCCTTCGGTGGTGGCCGTCTGGCGCTGATCATCCGGACCGACCGCACCACGTCGATTACCGACGACGTGGTGCGGTCGACGGAGAAGCCGGGTGCCGCGTCCGGTAGAACAGGCGGAACTGCGGCTTGTGGCGGCGCGTCTCAATCTCGGCGTGCCGGCGCGCACGGGCGGCCGGCAGCGGGAGAGAGGCGACGGATGTATCCGAATTGGCTGACCGCCGGCTTGGTGTTCCCGGACGGGAACCTCGTGGAGCACCTGACCGCGGCGACGGATCTCGTACCGGAGTCGTTGCTCGACGACAGCGGACAAGCCGTCGAGGTCGCGGAGTGCATCGACGACGGGTACAACCACCTCTGGATGAACGCGCTGCACTTCGTCGGGCACTGGGCAGATCAGGCCGGCCGGGACGACGAGCTGCCGACCGAGTTCTGGGTGCGCGTGTCGCAGGCGGCGCACGCCATGGAGTTCCCGGAGTTCGTGCCGTACTGCCATGGCAAGGCGAAGGGTCTCCCACGCCAGGACCCAGGCGACCTGATGGCGGCGTTCAGCACGATGCCGTCGGTCGTCGAGGTTCCCGAGGAGCTGCGCGAACTCTGCCTGGAAGCGGCCGAGCGCCTCCGCGCCGACGACCCGTCCACGGCCCGGATGCTCGACGAGGTCGACCTCGACGCGCTGGCCGAACACCTGCGCAACGGCGCGTACGACCGGCTCGGCGAGCCCCTCAGCGAACTGTTCTCGGAAGCCTTCGACGACCTCTTCGAGCTGGTCACGAGCCCAGATTTCCCTGCGGAGCGGGCGAAGCACGCCTGGGCTGTGATCGGCCCGAACCCGTTCCGGGTGGTCCTCGGCGACGGCATGTTCCCGACCACCGAAGCCCAGCCCTGGTGGCGGGCCATCTAGAAATCACTGGACGGTGCGGAATTCCTGGGTTCCGGTGACCAACGAGATGTTCCGCAGCGACGAGTGCGTGTGCAGGTAGTCCAGCTCGTGCGCGAGGTCGCCGGCGCCGTTGCTCCCGAAGTTCTGCGTGGAAATGTTCAAAGTGGACAGCACGCCCACCGCACGCCCCGACGAATCCAGGACTCCGCTGCCGGAATCGCCGGGGATGCCCGGCGTGACCGTGAAGATGGTGTGGTTCCAGCCGCCGCCGGAATCGCCGAGCGAGGTGCCCGCCTTCGCGTTCAGGTCGCTGACACCGGACCGCAGCTTCGAACTGCCGTAGGTCACCACGACGTCGCCCTGCTGCAGTCCGCCGGTGTTCAGGCCGCTGGGGCCGCCCCACACCGGCAAGCTCGGGTTGACCTTCCCGACATCGGCCGGGTCGACCTGGACCAGCGCGAAATCGTTGTAGGCGCAGGCGTCGGCGTCCTTCTCCTTGAGCGCCTGCATCGTCAACCACGAGCTGTAGACCAGCACGCCCGGCTTGCTCGCGCCGGTGATCTGGACCTGGGTGCCGATGGGCAGCGACGGCGAAGTGCAGCCGTTGGTCTGCTCGACGCCGCCGGTCCTGGCGCAGTGCGCGGCCTGCCCGAGGTACACCTTCGACCCGCCCTGGAACACGAAGTTGGAGGTGCACTGCGCGGATTTGGTCACGGTCTGCACGCCGGGATGCACGGCCGCGGTGGACGAGGCGGCCCAGCGCGGCTCCGCCGAAGCGAACCCGCCGGCCGCCAGGACGGCAACGACGACCACCGAGACCAAGGGAACGGAACGAGTCCTCACGATCACGGCCTCCTCCCCGAACCGCGCCGAACCCGGCGCCGAAAGGGACCGCTACCTGATACCACACCCCGCGACCTGCGGCGATGCCGATCAGCCGAGCCCGACCTCAAGAAACCCAACCGCCCCGCCAGCACACCCCAGCAGCTCTGGAGCAGAGCCTCAGCGGTCGAAGACGCCGCCCTTGACTGCGCCGATGAACCGGTGCCAACTGCGCA
This sequence comes from Saccharopolyspora sp. NPDC050389, assembly GCF_040655595.1. Classification (NCBI taxonomy): domain Bacteria; kingdom Bacillati; phylum Actinomycetota; class Actinomycetes; order Pseudonocardiales; family Pseudonocardiaceae; genus Saccharopolyspora; species Saccharopolyspora sp. NPDC050389. Next base: position 162 of record NZ_JBFAKG010000034.1, on the reverse strand, counting down.
CCGGCGCGGCTAAGAGCGTGTCTCATTTCGCGAGTTTCTTGTAGCAGGTGAGGGCGGCGGCGAGGGTGAGGAAGGCGCAGAAGTGGTTGGCGTAGCGCTCGTAGCGGATGGTCAATCGTCGGTAGCCGAACAGCCAGGCGATGCATCGTTCGATGACCCAGC